>CALRYR010000148.1:0-8820 GCA_943372425.1 Variovorax sp. YR752
GAACTCGGCTATCTGCTGCGCACCGCGCGAAGCCGGCGCTTCTATCCGACCGCCCGGCTGCTGGCGGTGGCTAAGGAGATCTCGTCGAGCGACCCGCTTTATGCGGTGGCTTCCGAGGCCGCCGAGCTGCTGCGCGACAAGACCGGCGAGACCGGCCTGGTCGGCCGGGTGGAGAGCGGCGTGGTGAAGGTCCTGGCCTTCAACGAGGGCCGCCACCCGTTGCGGTACATGCAGAACCCGGGCGACAAGCTCAGCCTGCACGTTTCCGCGCTCGGCAAGGCCGCCCTCGCCCTGGGCACGCCCGAGGAGGCGGCGCGTCAGCTTCGACTCAAGCCGCTGCGCCAGCTTGCCGAAGGCACCATCACCGACCTCGCCGCGCTCGAGGCCCAGGTGGCCCAGGCGCGAGCGCAAGGGTGGATCTGGGTTGAGAACGAAGGCGGCGACGGGCTTGCAGCCCTGGCCGTCGCCGGCTATGTGGGCGGCGAGCCAATCGCGCTCTCCGTCGCCGGCCCCACCGACCGCCTGCGCCAGCAGCGTGAACCCTTCCTGGCCGCCCTGCAGGAAGTGCAGGCGCTGGTCTTTCGCCCCCGCAACGTCAAGGAGCCCGGCGCTTCATAGACGCGCCGGGCGCACGGCGTGCGTCTTTTCCTTCCAACGCTTCACAGGAGACATCTCGATGAATTTCACCCCCGACGCCGACCAAGAACTGCTACGCGACAGCATCCGGCGCTTCATGAAAACCGAGGTGGCGCCCCTGGTGGCGAAGCACGATGTGGAGAAGACCTTTCCCTTCGAGCTCATGAAGGAACTGGCGCAGTTCGGGTACATCGGCGGGCGTCTGTCCGAGGCCGAAGGCGGCATGGGCCTGGATCAGCTCACCTGGGCCATGCTGATGGAAGAGGCTGGCTACACCTGGCTGTCGCTGCGCACCATGCTCAACATCACCAACGGGCCGATCCATAAGCTCGCCACCGAGGGCACCGCGGCGCAGAAGGAGCGCTTTCTCAAGCCGCTGCTGGCCAGCGATCGGAGTGTTTTTACGGCCATCAGCGAGCCGGGCACCGGCTCGAACATCGCGCAGGTCCAGACCCGCGCCGACCTGCAGGGCGATCACTATGTGCTCAACGGGCGCAAGCTGTGGATCACCAACGGCGCCTTCGCCGATTTCGGCATCGTGGTGGCGCGCACCTTCAGTCCCGACTGCCAGGGGCAGCTGTCGACCTTCCTCGTGGAGCGCGAGGTCTCGCCCTTCGAGTCGCGGCGCGTTGACACGATGGTCCTTCGCAGCACTGGCACGGCCGAACTGAGCTTCGACAACGTGAAGGTGCCGCGCGAGAACCTGCTGGGCGAGGAGGGCAGTGCGCTCAAGCGCATGCTCGTGGGCCTGGATGCCGCGCGGGTGAACATCGCGATGGGCGCGGTGGGTGCCGCGCGCTCGGCGCTCGAACTCTCGATCGACTATGCGCGCACGCGCACCCAGTTCGGCAAGCCGATCGGCAGCTTCCAGCTGGTGCAGAAACTGATCGTCGACATGACGGTGCGCGTCGAAGCCGCCCGTGCGCTGGCGCTGCGCGCCGCCTCGGCGCTCGATGCGAACCAGAGCGACGCGCGCATGGCCTGCTCGATCGCCAAGCTCTACGCCACCGAGGCAGCGCACGAGGTCGCTAGCATGGCGCTGCAGGTGCACGGCGGCCTCGGCTATTCCACCGACTACCCGATCGAGCGGATCTTCCGCGACACCCGCGGCGGCACCATCCCCGAGGGCACGACGGAGGTCCAGACGCTGATCGTCGGGCGCGAGATCCTTGGCATGTCGGCCATCGCCTGAGCGGGAGGAGCACGGCATGCATTCCCGCCAAGACAAAGGCCCCGTCGACATCGCGCGCCTGATCCGGCCGCGTTCCATCGCGCTGGTCGGCGCTTCCGAGCGAGAAGGAAGCATCGGCGAGCGCACCATGACCAATCTGGTGCGGCATTCCGAATTCGACGGCGAGGTCTACCTCGTCAATCCCACCAAGGCCGAGATCCGCGGCCGCCAGTGCTGGCCCAGCGTGGCTGCGCTGCCGGCCACGCCCGACGTGGCGGTGGTGGCCGTGCCCGCCAGTGGCGTGCTGGCGGTGATCGAGGAATGCGTCGCACGTGGCGTGGGCTTCGCGGTGATCCTGAGTTCCGGCTTCGGCGAGGCCGGCGAGGAGGGCGAGCGCGAGCAGCTGCGCATGAAGGAGATTGCCGAGCGCGGCAACCTGCGCCTGTACGGCCCGAACTGCCCCGGGCTGACCAACGTCAACCACCGCCTCGGGCTGACCTTCTCGCCTTCTTTTCCCCACGACCTGACCAAGGGCCCGATCGGTCTGGCCACGCAGGGCGGTGGCCTGGGCCGCAACGTGATGCAGGCGATGGAACGCGGCATCGGCATCGGCCTGTGGGCCTCGACCGGCAACGAGGTCGACCTGCAGGTGGCCGACTTCATCCACTACCTGGCCGACGCACCCGACATCAAGGTGGTGGTCACGCTGCTCGAAGGCATCAAGGACGGCGCGAAGTTCGCTACCGCGGTCCAGCGCTGTGCGGCCAACGGCAAGCCGGTGATCGGCCTGAAGGTCGGTCGCTCCGAGTACGGGCGCAAGGCGGCGCAGTCGCACACCGCGTCGCTCACCGGGTCGGCGGAGGTCAACAGTGCGGTGTTCCGGCAGTTCGGCGTGATCGAGGTCGACGACATCGACGAACTGGTCGACACGGCCTGGCTGTTCGCGCGCGCCATGCCGGGTGAGCAGGAGGCGCTTGGCATCTATTGCTCCTCGGGCGGAACCGCCGCACTGACGGCCGATGCCGTGGGCACCGCGGGGCTGACGCTCGCCACCTTCGCGCCGGCCACCACCGCGGTGCTGCGTACCAAGCTCCCCGACTACGCGGCGATCGGCAACCCGGTCGACACCACCGCGATGGTGCTGAGCGACAAGACCGTGATCGAGACCACGCTGGGCTGCGTCGCGAACGATCCGCACACTGGCCTGACGATCGTGCCGATCGCGCTCGACTACGGCGAGACCACGACGCGCATGGCAGACAACATCATCAATGCGCAGAAGGACAGCGCTTCTCCGATCGTTCCGATCTGGATGAGCGACCGGCTCGGCGAGGGCTACCAGAAACTGGTGGCCGCGGGCTTTGCGCCGCCACGTTCGGTGAACAAGGCCGTCGCCGCGATTGAGCGCTGGGTGGCGTATGGGCGTTGGCGGCGCGCCAATCCGCCGAACCCCGGCGCGGCCACGGTACTGCCGACTGTCGCGCCCGCGGGCGACTTCTCCACGCGCAGCCTGTCGGAGTCGCAGGCGAAGGCGCAGTTGAAGGACGCCGGCATTTCACTGCTGCCGCAGGGGCTCGGGACGTCGGTCGACGAGGCGTGTGCACTGGCCGATGGCATGGGCTACCCGGTGGTGGCGAAGGTCGCAAGCGCGCAGATCGTGCACAAGTCCGACATCGGCGGTGTGAAGGTCGGTCTGCAGGATGCAGCCCAGGTGCGTGAGGCTTGGCGCGACATCATGGCCGCGGCAGCCAGACACCAGCCCGAGGCAGCGGTCGACGGCCTGCTCATCGAGAAGATGGCGCCACGCGGCGGCACCGAGTTGATGGTGGGCGTCACGCGCGACCCGGTGTTCGGCCACGTCATGACCTTCGGCCTGGGCGGCATTTACGTCGAGGTGCTGCGCGACGTGACACGGCGCATGCTGCCCATCGGCGCACGCGATGCCGCGGCAATGGTGCGCGAGATCCGCAGCTTTGCGCTGCTCGACGGGGCGCGAGGACGGCCCAAGGCCGACCTGGCGGCGCTGGAGGCCCTGCTGGTCCGCGTGTCCGACTTCGTGGTGGCCCACGCCCATCGCATCGAGGAGATGGACCTGAACCCAGTGTGGGTGGGCGCGGCCGGCGAGGGCGCGCTGCCGCTCGACGCGGTGATCATCGAGCGCGTGCCGGTATGACGCAGGCCACCGAAACCCCCGTGCGGCCGCCCTTGGCCGGCATCGTGGTCGTCGACTTCAGCGAACTGCTGCCCGGGCCTTTCTTCACCCAGAACCTGGCCGAGCTTGGCGCGCGCGTGATCAAGATCGAGCGCCCACCGCACGGCGACAACGTGCGCCGGATGGGGCCGGGCGTCTTCGAGGCTGTCAACCGTGGCAAGCAAAGCCTGATGGTCGATCTGAAGGACGAAGCGCAGCGCGCCGAGGTGCGGGCGTTGATCGTCGATGCCGACGTGGTGGTGGAGTCGTACAGGCCCGGCGTGATGGCACGCCTGGGGCTCGACGCGGCCAGCCTGCGTTCCGAGCTCCCGAGGCTGGTGTACGTGTCGCTCAGCGGCTATGGGCAGGAAGGCCCCTGGGCCGACCTTCCGGGCCACGACATCAACTACCTCGGGGCGGCCGGCGTGCTGGCTGTCTCGGGTGTGCCCGGCGGCGGTCCGGCCCAGAGCTTCGGGCTTCCGGTGGCAGACCTGTGCGGCGCCATGTATGCGCTGTCGTCCACGCTGGCGGCGCTGCTGCAGCGCCAACACACCGGGCAGGGCCAGCATCTGGACGTGGCGTTGGCCGACTGCGCGCTCCATTGGATGAATCCCCGCCTGGGCACCTGGCGGTCATCGGGAGAAGACAGCCTGGAAGCGCAGCGCGAGGCCACATTGGTGAAAGCCGCCTACGGCGCCTTCCTGTGCCGGGATGGAAGGCATGTGTCGGTCGCTGCGCTGGAAGACCATTTCTGGTCCCGCCTGTGCGAGGCGATCGACCTGTCGCCCTACGGCGGCGAGGCCTACCGATCGCACGGCGCGCGCAAGACGGCGGCGCTGGCCATCAACGCGCGTATCGCGCAGGCGCTCGGTGCGATGGACGCCGAGGCGGCCTTCGCGTTGCTGCAGCAGCACGACGTGCCTGTCGCCCCCGTGGTCGAACCCGCGGCGCTGGCGGCGTTGCCGCAGTTCGCCCAAAGAGGCAAATTCGATGGCGATGCACCGTTGGCGCTGGCGCGCTACCCAGTGCCGATGGCCGGGGTCTCAGCCGAGGGCCCGGGTGCCGCGCCGCCACTCGACAGTGCGCGCGCTGAGCAGACATGACAGCCCCGGTCTTTCGCACCCGCATCACTGAACTGCTCGGGATCGACCACCCGATCCTGGGCGGTGGGCTCATGTGGCTGTCCGACGCCCGCTATGTCGCAGCGCTGGTCAATGCCGGCTGCATGGGGTTCATCACGCCGCGCTCCTTTGAGAGTGACGAGGCCTTCGCGGCGGCGCTGGTGCAATGCAGCGAACTCACCGGCGGCCGTGCCTTCGGCGTGAACCTCACGCTGTCCAAGCGCCCTGAAGCCAACTCGGCCGTACGGCGCTGGATGGACATCGCGATCACGCACGGTGTTCGACACTTCGAGACCGCCGGCTACGCGCCCGGCGAACTGATCGGCACACTGCATGCGGCCGGCGCCGTGGTCGTCCACAAGGCGCCCGGGCTTCGGCATGCGCTTGCGGCCGAGCGCGCGGGCGCGGACGCGGTGGCCGTGGTCGGCATGGAAGAGGGTGGTCATCCGGGTGCCAACGAACTGCCGACGATGCTGCTCGGCGCGCTCGCAGCCGAGCAGCTGCGCGTGCCGGTGGTGCTCGCCGGCGGCATCGGCCACGGACGGCAGCTCGCGGCCGTGCTGGCCGAGGGGCTCGAAGGCGTGCTCATCGGCACGCGCTTCCTGGTGGCCGAGGAGATTGGCACGCACGACGCCTACAAGCGGCACCTGCTGGGCTGCGACGAGCATGCGACCGTCCGGCTGCTGCACACGCTGGGCAACACTTGGCGCGTGCTCGCCAACGACACGGCGCGCGAGGTCGACGCGATCGAACGCGCGGGCGCGAACGACCACGCGGCCTTCGGTGGCCTCATCGATGGCCGCGTGACACGCGACCACTGTTATGCGCAGGGCGACTGGCAACGCGGCATGGTGTCGCTGGGGCCGTCGATCGCTTTTGCGCAGCGCATCGAGCCGCTGGCCGACATCGTGGCGGACCTGCTGGCGCAAGCGCAGTCCGCGCTGGCGCGTGTTCCGTCCCTGCTTTGTCCCCAGCTCACATCGGAATCATCATGACGTCACGCCTTCCTTTTCTCGACCGCCTGGCCGTGCCGGTGATCGCCGCCCCCATGCTGCGCGTCTCGGGCATCGAGCTGGTCTCGGCGGCCTGCCGTGCCGGTGTGGTCGGCGCCTTCCCGACGGCGAACGCCGAATCGCTTGAGACCTTCGATGCCTGGATGCAGCGCCTGGTCGAGGAGGCCGACGCCGGCAGAGCCCAAGGCCGGCCCCACGCGCCGTGGTGCCCCAACCTCATCATGCGGCGCGATCCGGCACGGGTGCGGGCCGAGGTTGAGTTGATCGTGCGCCACCGCGCCGAGGTGGTGATCACCAGCGTGGGCTCGCCGGCCGCAGTGATTCCCGCGCTGCACGACGGTGGCTGCATCGTGCTGGCCGACGTGGCCTCGGTACATCACGCACGGCGTGCCATCGAGGCCGGTGCCGATGGCCTGGTGCTGCTGACCGCGGGCGCGGGCGGCCATACGGGTTGGGCCAATCCCTTGGCGTTCGTGCGCGAGGTGCGCGGCTTCTTCGACGGTCCGCTGGTGCTGGCCGGCGGGCTCTCCGACGGCGTGGCGTTGCGTGCGGCGATGGTCCTGGGGTGCGACCTGGGCTCGATGGGCACCCGCTTCATCGCGAGCGCGGAGAGCCTGGCTTCAGAGCCCTACAAGCAGATGCTCGCCACAAGTTCACTCGACGATGTGATGACCACCCGAGCCTTCACCGGCCTGCCGGCCAATTTCCTGCGGCCTGCGGTGATTCGCTGCGGGCTGGACCCTGACGCCTTGGACGAAGGCGTGAGCGTCCAGGAGGCTCGCCGGCGATTCGGAGGCGGTTCCGAAGGCGCCACCATTCAGCGCTGGGCCGATCTGTGGAGCGCCGGGCATTCCGTATCCGGCGTGGCTGGTACTTGCACCGTGGCAGAGATCGTGGGGGAGATCCGGGCCGAGTTCTCCCTGTCATCGAAGGCGAAAAACTTCCTTTGAACGGTTGGAACGGTCATTCCCGTGCGGGCTGGAGCCAAAGTTCCTGGGCCCTCATCCAACTGAAAGCAGGGCACTCGGGTGCGAGCCGGCGGCCAGGAGCACGAGACCCAATCCGTTGTCAGTGAGGCGCTTTCGGTTTCATGAAGTCAACAAGCTGCTGCCACGCCCCGGACGGTCCTGCGGTCGGACACATCAAGCCGAGCGGCTCGAGCATGTGAAGCGGCCGCAGCTTCAGCTCGCGCAGCGAGCCGGCATCGAGGAGGGGCCGCACGAAGTTGAGCGGCAGGAACGACAGCAGGCTTTCTTGCTGCACGAGCCACCACAACATGGCTGTTGAGCGCGTGACGACCGGATAAGTGCGGACCGGGCGAAGCAGGTTCGCGGTCAATTCGTCGAATCGCTCGCGAGCGGCCGATCCCGTGGGGGCGAGCAGCCAGGTCTCGTCGACGAGTTGCGACCAGCCCAGGGAACGCTTGCGCGCGAGTGGATGGTCGGCGCGCGCCAAGACCGCGAAACGATCTTCGCGCACGGGCATGAAGTGCCAACCTTCCGGGACCACGGGCGGCCGTCGGCATGCCACGAGATCCGCCTCTCCACGCGCGATGGCCAGCAGCTGATCGTCCCCTTCGGCTTCCGAGAGCTGAACGGTGACATCCGGATGCCGTTGCGCGAAGCGAGGCAGCACGTCGAGCAGGAGCCCATTCATCGCGCCGACAGAAGCGACGAGGCGGATGGCGCCACCGATGCGATGCTGCCGCGCGGCGACGACCTCCGCGCCGTCCGCGACGCCGATCAACATGCGACGCGCAACGGGCAGGAGGTCTTCGCACGCCTGCGTGGGCCGCACGCCGCGCGCATGCCGCTCGAAGAGCTGGACTTCCAGCAGCCGCTCCAGGTACGCGAGGCCCTGGGTCACCGACGACTGCGTCATGCCGATCGAGTCCGCTGCCCGCTGGAGGCTGCCCAGCTCTGCCACTTTCAAAAGGATCTGCACATGCCGAAACTTGCCGCGCGCGAGCAGGCGGTTGAAGAGGACGGATGCGTCATGGCTCAAGGTATCGGCAAGTCTAATGGGAGCGCGGCGTTTTTAATTGGTCGCCGATGGCTCGTCCAAGCATGATGGCGACTCCACAAACAGCGGGCAGCAAGCTACGCGACAGGAGACAAAACGTGAAAAAACCATGGCCGCTGCTTGCGGTTGTCTGTTGCCTGCTCGGTGCCTTTCCGGCCCATGCGCAGGACGAGGTCTGGCCGTCCAAGCCGATCCGGGTGATCGTGCCGACCCCGCCGGGCGGCGCCTACGACCGCACCATGCGGCCGCTCGCTCAGGAGCTGGCGTCGTTGCTCAAGCAACCGGTAGTGATCGACAACAAGCCAGGTGCGGGCAACATCATCGGCGCCCAGGCGGGCGCCGCGGCCGCGCCCGATGGCTACACGCTCACGATGACGGGCATGGTGAACACGATCGCCCAAGGCATGTATGACAACGTTCCCTTCAACATCGTCAACGACTTCACCCACGTCGCCATGATCGGCGGCGGTGCGCAGTGGCTGGTGGTCAACAGCCAGTCCGGCATTGAGTCTTTGGCCGATCTGATCGCCCGCGCCAAACGCGAGCCGGGCGCGATCAACTACGCGAGCTCGGGCGCCGGCAGCACCGGTCATCTCGTGATGGAGCTGCTGCAGAAGGCGACCCAAACCTCGTTCGTGCACATTCCCTACAAGGGCGGCGCGCCCG
>CALRYR010000149.1:0-8815 GCA_943372425.1 Variovorax sp. YR752
TAACGCCAACCGGGGCGCCGTGCGTCCGACCTTTCTTCCAATGATCAAGACCTTCATCGACAAACTGCTCGGCAAGTCGGGCGGCGCCAGTGCCAGCGCCAAGACCCGCTTCGGAAAGCGCCAGGAAGTGCCCGCCAGCGTGCACGGCATCGACCCCAACCTGGTCGACGAGCGCGCCAAGAACGTGGTGACCACGCTGCAGGGTGCGGGCTACGAGGCCTACGTGGTGGGCGGCGCGGTGCGCGACCTGCTGCTGGGCCTGCGTCCGAAGGACTTCGATGTCGCGACCAATGCCACGCCCGAGCAGGTCAAGGGCCTGTTCCGGCGCGCCTTCATCATCGGCCGGCGCTTCCGCATCGTGCACGTGGTGTACGGCCGCGGGCGCGAGCATGAAGTCATCGAAGTCTCGACCTTCCGCGCCTACATGGACAACGCGGCGGCCGAGCAGGTGAAGGGCAACGAGCGCACCAGCAAGGGCGAACTCGCCGGCATGACGCATGCCGTCGATTCCAGCGGCCGCGTGCTGCGCGACAACGTCTGGGGCCCGCAGGAGGAAGACGCGGCGCGCCGCGACTTCACCGTGAACGCCATGTACTACGACCCGGCCAGCGGCATCGTGGTCGACTATCACAACGGCATCAAGGACGCCAAGAAGCTGGTGCTGCGCATGATCGGCGACCCGATCACCCGCTACCGCGAAGACCCGGTGCGCATCATCCGCGCGATCCGCTTCTCGGCCAAGCTGGCCGCCCTGGGCTTCGAGATCGAGCCCAAGACCGCTGCGCCACTCGTCGCCTCCAGCAAGCTGCTGGCCGACGTGCCGCAGAGCCGCCTGTTCGACGAGATGCTCAAGCTGCTGCAGACCGGGCATGCCGTGGCCACCATCGCGCAGTTGCGCAAGCTGGGCCTGGCGACCGGCATCTACCCGCTGCTCGACGTGGTGGTGGAGCGGGCCGAACAGCCCTTCGTGAAGGCCGCGCTGATGGACACCGACCGCCGCGTCGGCGAAGGCAAGCCGGTGGCCCCGAGCTTCCTGCTGGCCTGCGTGCTGTGGGCCGACGTGCGCGACGGCTGGGCGCAGCGCCTCGAAGGCCGCAACGGTCAGCGCGGGCAGCCGGCATTCCCGGCGCTGCAGGACGCGATCGACGACGTCTTCAACACCCGCATCGGCGACGTGTCCGGCCGCGGCAAGCTCGGCGGCGACATGCGCGAGATCTGGATGATGCAGCCGCGCTTCGACAAGCGCGTCGGCTCCACGCCCTACAGCCTGGTGGAGCAGGCGCGCTTCCGCGCCGCCTTCGACTTCATGCGGCTGCGCGCCGACGTGGGCGAGGTGAGCGAGGCCATCGCCGAGTGGTGGCAGGAATTCAGCACCGCCGACGACCTGCGCCGGCAGGACCTGCTTGACCAGGTTCGCGAAGAGCAGAAGGCACCGACCCGCACCCGCGTGCGCGCCAAGCCGGCGCCGCGCGCCGAGGCCGCGACGCGGCCGGTCGACGATGAGGATACCGAGCCGCGCGGCGATGACGAGGATGAAGTGTCCGGTGCCGTCCCGCCCGACGGCGAAGCCGCCCCTCGCAAGCGCCGTCGCCGCCGCAAGCCGCGCACCGGTGGGGGCGCAGGCGGTGCAGGCGAAAGCGGCGCCGCCTGACGCTGCGCAGCCATGACCCAGGCTTTCGTGGCGCTCGGCGCCAACCTGGGCGATGCGGCGGCCACTGTGCGCATCGCCATGTCCCAGCTCGACATGGTCCCGCGCACCCGGGTCATGGCACGCTCGTCGCTCTACCGCACCCAGCCTTTCGAGGCGAGCGGCCCTGATTTCATCAATGCGGTGGTGGCCATCGAGACCGCCCTGGCGCCGGAGGCGCTGCTCGATGCGCTGCAGTGCCTGGAGCGGCACGCCGGCCGAGAACGCCCTTACCACCACGCCCCGCGCACGCTCGATCTCGACCTGCTGTGCCATGGTGACACCGTGCTCGCGACGCCGCGGCTCACCCTGCCGCACCCCCGCATGAACGAACGCGCCTTCGTGCTGGTGCCGTTGGCGGAGATCGCGCCCGACCGGGTGTCGCCGGAACAACTTGCGGCCGTGGCCGGCCAGGCCATCGCGCGACTGTGAGTCCGCCACATGTCGCGCCGCCATGCGCGCGACCCGGCTGAGGGAAGGCCGACGATGCCGAGTGCTTGCGACGGCAGACGCGCGCTGACTCCAAGGTAGTGCTAAAGTTCAATCTGATACATTCACTTGCCAAGATCGCCGCCTGCGCCGAATTCTTGCGCGGACTGTGGCCGGCCGGCCGTGTTTAACCCAGCAACGGTGGACGCAATGGATCGCTTTATCGAAGCGACCCCGCACATGGGCATGAAGATATTGATCTACAGTTCGGTCTTTTACCCCGGCATTGGCGGCATTGAAAACCTCACGCTTTCGCTCGCCAAGGAATTCCACCGGGCGGGCCATGATGTCAAGGTGGTGACCGAACAGCGCCAGTCACCCGATATGCCGGTCGAGGGCATCGAGATCGTCCATTCCTCCAGGGTGCTTCAGCAATTGAAGCTCTTTTTCTGGAGCGACATCTGGTACATGCCGAACATCACGCTCAAAGGCATGTGGCTGCTGCCTTTCAATCCCTTCAAGAGGCTTTTCATTTCGCACAATGATTTCCATGTCATTGATGCCCGAAATCCGAAGGCGATGCTCAAGAACGTCGTGATCCGATCGATGTCGAGGAATATCTCCGTGAGCGGGAGCGTCGCGCGCGCCCTTCGGGTGAAATCCACCGTGATCCTGAATTGCTATAACGACAGCGATTTCCGGCTCTATCCGGAGGAGAAAAGGGACCGCGATTTCCTGTTCGTCGGGCGCCTGGTGTCGCAAAAAGGTTGCGAGTTGCTGCTGGAGGCCTGTCGCGGACTGACGCGACCTTTCACCTTGAGCATCGTGGGCGACGGTGTCGAATTGAAGAAGCTGCAGGCGCTGGCCGATCAATACGGGCTGCGCGACAGCGTTTCATTTCTCGGCTTTCAGCGCAACGAGACCCTGGCGCGCACCATGAATCGGCATCGCGTGATGATCGTCCCGTCGCTGGGAGCCGAAGGCTTCGGCATCGTGGCCCTGGAAGGGCTGGCGTGCGGGTGCGAGATGGTCGTGTCGGATGCGGGCGGCTTGCCGGAGGCCGTGGGCGGTTTCGGTGACGTGTTTCCAGTCGGTGATGCGGGCGCGCTGAGGGCGCTGCTCGAACGCCATCTGGCGCAACCTGTGGTCGGCACGATGTCGGATGAAAAGGTCCGGTATTTGCATAGCCGCACCGCGAAGAACGTGGCGCGGCAATACCTGGATCTGTTCCAGTGATCACGCCGGTCTTCCATCACCCGCCTCATCTCACCTGGGACCGCCATGTTTGCGCTTAAGAACATCGAGAACATCGACCTCCCGCCGAAGACGCTCTGCCTGACGTACGACGACGGCCCCGGCGCGACCACGGCCGATATCGGACGGTTCTTGAAGGCGAACGACATCCGGGCCACCTTTTTCGTGGTTGGCAAGTACGCCGTGGAGCACCCCGACGTTCTCGATGAACTGCACGCCCAGGGGCACATCATCGGAAATCACACGTACGAGCATCCGGACATGCCGTACTACGTGTCCGTCAATGGCGATGTGCGCGACCAGGTCATCCGGACCAACACCGTCATTCAGAAATACAACGAGGGGAAGCCCATTTACTTTCGGGCGACCTACGGCAAATGGTCGCCTGAGGTGGCGCGTGAACTCAATGTGGATATCCGAAGCTCGTTCCGGCATGTCGGCCCCGTGTTCTGGGATATTGCGGGCATCGACTGCTATTTCTGGAAGCTGGACAAGTCTGTGGAGGAGGCCGCGCAGGTCTACCTGGACGACATCGAGGCGAAAGGGCGCGGCATCATCGTCATGCACGACGGCACTGCCGACATGGACACCGTCGCATCCAAGAGCAAGACGCTCGAGTTGACCGAGTACCTCGTGCCGAAGCTGCTGGCGCTCGGCTACCGCTTCGTCGGTCTCGACGAGATCGATGATGTCCAGCTCAAGACCCCGCTCGCCGACACCTTCGGCCTGAAAGGACACAACGGCCGTTTCCTGGAGCAGGCGCGTGGTGACGAACAAGCACTCAGCTGGACGGCGACGGCTGCCGGGAGCCCCGGCGGCCGCTTCGTGATGGAGCTCAAGGGGCACGGAAAGATCGCACTGCGCACGGCCGAGGGCCGCTATCTGCGCGTGAACCCCGATGTGGACGAGACGGTGCGCCTGTCCGACGCGTGCGACGTCTATGCACTGTTCGACAACATCCCGGTGGGCGAGTCAAAGATGATCCTTCGCTCGCACAACGGCAACTATCTGGCGGCCGAGACGCCGAAGGGCGGCCTTCTTTGCGCCAATGCGCCCTTCATGCGCCAGGCGTGGCGCTTCGACTACCGGCCGACGACCGGCGCCTACGTCAAGCCGGTCACGCTGTCGCAACGCTTGAAGAATGCGAAGAAGGCGGCGCTGTTCGTCAAGTCCAAGGTGCTGCGGTCCTGAATTCGGGGCGGGCATCGGCGCCCTTACACTCCGTATGTCACGAAATCGTCATCACGACGACACACGGATCGTTTAAGGAAACCGCGCCATGTTCGGCAAGTTGCTGCCCCGAGAGGGCAATTTTTTTGAGATGTTCAACCAGCATGCCGAACGCATCGTCGAGGCGGCGCGTGCGTTCGAGAATCTGGTCGCCAACTACAACGACCTGCATCTGCGCGAGCAGTACAACCGCGACGTCGACAACGCCGAGCGAGCGGCCGACCGCGTGACGCACGACGTCAACCGGCTGATCCACAAGACCTTCATCACGCCGATCGACCGTGAGCAGATCCACAAGCTCATCAACACGATGGACGATGTGGCCGACCTGATCCAGGACTCGGCGGAGACCATGGCGCTCTACGACGTGCGCCACATGACCGAGGAGATCGTGCGCCTCACCGCCCTGAGCGTGAAGTGCTGCGACCGCCTGAAGGACGCTGTCAAGTACCTCGGCAAGATCGCCGACCCGGCCGTGGCCGAGGCCACGCTCAAGACCTGCGAGGAGATCGACCGGCTCGAATCCGACGCCGACCGCGTGATGCGCAGCGCCATGAGCAAGCTGTTCCGCGAGGAGCCGGACGTGCGCGAGGTCATCAAGCTCAAGGCCATCTACGAGCTGCTCGAGACCATCACCGACAAGTGCGAGGACGTCGCCAACGTGATCGAGGGCATCGTCCTCGAGAACTCCTGACCGGCGGGCTGCCATGGCAACCGTACAGGTAGGCCTGTGGGTCGTCGTGATGCTGGTCGTTCTGGCCATTGCGTTCGACTTCATGAACGGCTTCCACGACGCGGCGAACTCGATCGCCACCGTCGTGTCGACCGGCGTGCTCAAGCCGGCCCAGGCGGTGGCCTTCGCCGCCTTCTTCAATCTGGCGGCGATCTTCGTGTTCCATCTGAGCGTGGCGGCGACGGTGGGCAAGGGCATCGTGCAGCCGGGCATCGTCGATACGCACGTGGTCTTTGGTGCGCTCATCGGCGCCATCACCTGGAACCTCGTCACCTGGTACTACGGCATCCCGAGCAGCTCGTCGCATGCGCTCATCGGCGGTATCGTCGGCGCGGTGATCGCCAAGGCCGGCGCGGGTGCGCTGGTGGCGGCCGGCATCTGGAAGACGATCGCGTTCATCTTCGTGTCGCCCGTGCTGGGATTCACGCTGGGCTCGGCCATGATGGTGCTGGTGGCCTGGGTCTGCCGCCGCGCCACGCCGTCGCGGGTGGACCGCTGGTTCCGCCGGCTGCAGCTGGTGTCCGCCGGGGCGTACAGCCTCGGCCACGGCGGCAACGATGCGCAGAAGACCATCGGCATCATCTGGATGCTGCTGATCGCCACCGGCCATTCCGGGGCCGATGCGCCGCCGACCTGGACCATCGTCGCCTGCTACGCCGCGATTGCGCTGGGGACCATGTTCGGTGGCTGGCGCATCGTGAAGACGATGGGACAGAAGATCACCAAGCTCAAGCCCGTGGGCGGCTTCTGCGCTGAGACGGGCGGGGCGCTGACGCTGTTCCTGGCGACCGCGCTCGGCATTCCCGTGTCGACCACGCACACCATCACCGGCGCCATCGTCGGCGTGGGCTCGGTCCAGCGCGCGAGCGCGGTGCGCTGGGGCGTGGCGGGGAACATCGTGTGGGCGTGGATCTTCACGATCCCTGCGTCGGCCTTCGTCGCAGCCTTTGCGTACTGGATCAGCCTCCAGGTGTTCTAAGGACTGGCGGCCGGTTTGGGCGTGGTCATCGCCACGCCCGTGTCACTACTGCGAGATCTTCCGGCCTTCTTCGACCTGATGCTCGAAGTAGCGCTGGAAGCTGAAGGCGATGCTGGCCATTAGCACCGTGCTGCCGATGAGCAGCGAGACGACCACGGCGCCGATGGTGATCCAGCCGGTCTGGCCCGACGGGGCGTCGCCCGGCGCAGCCGCATTGAATCTCGTGTTCCATTTCTCCGCCGTCGTCAGACCGTAGACGATCGCCGTCAGCGCGCAGGCGGCGATGGTGAAGCCCAGCAAGGGAATCAGCGCCCAGCTCAGGCCGTCGTCCAGCCCATAGAGGCGCGCGCGTTCGACCCCGTAGAGGCCCAGCGCGGTCGGAATCGGCAGCAGCCAGCCGAGCGTGTCGCCCAGGCCGTGCAGGTAGAAGCGATGCAGGCCGAAAGGGCCGCCCAGAAAGGCGAGCCAGGCGGCCAGGGTCTTGTTTTTCATGCGGTGTGTCACTCCGGTGCCGTGGTGCTGCCCGCGCCCAGTGATTTCTCCATCAGCACGACGTCCAGCCATTGGCCGAACTTCCAGCCGCAGTCCTTGAGCACGCCGACTTGCGTGAAGCCCTGCGCGCGATGCACGCCGACCGACCCGGCGTTGGCCGAGTCGCCGATCACGGCGATCAGCTTGCGTACGCCGACGGCTTCGGCGGCTTGCGAGAGCGCGGCCAGCAGTTGGCTGCCCACGCCCTGACCCCGCGCAGCTTCCGCGAGGTAGATCGAATCCTCGGCCGAGAAGCGGTAGGCCGGACGCGGCTTGAACCAGTTGCAGTAGGCGAAGCCGAGGACCACGCCGTCGCGTTCTGCCACCAGATAGGGGAGTTGCTTCGACAGCACGTCGGCACGGCGCGACGCCATGTCGGCCGGGCTCGGCGGATCGGTCTCGAAGGTGCCGGTGCCATGGCGCACATGGTGTGCGTAGATGGCGGCGATGGCCACCACGTCTTCGTCGCGGCTGGGGCGGATGGTGAGGGGGGTCATGACGGCGGAATGCGCGTGGCGGCTGCGTGAAAGAGACAAAGAAAGGGCATTGAGGCGTGCGCCCGGCACGATTCTGAAGCCAAAAACATCGCCCGGGCTATAATCGCAGGCTTTTCAGCGTGTCGCTGGCCGGGTGGCCATGTCGCGTGTCTCGACGCTGGAAGAACTCTTGTGGGCGAACCTTGCGGGTTTGCTGCACCACCCAAGGATAAATCATGGTCGTCATTCGACTCTCCCGCGGCGGCTCCAAAGGTCGTCCGTTCTTCAACATCGTCGTGTCGGACAAGCGCGTTCGCCGCGATGGCCGCTTCATCGAGCGTCTGGGTTTCTACAACCCGACCGCCAAGGAAAACGAAGAAGGCATCCGCATCGCGCAGGACCGTCTGGCCTACTGGAAGAGCGTCGGCGCACAAGCTTCGCCCACGGTCACCCGCCTGATCAAGCAAGCCGCCGCTGCCGCTCCCAAGGCAGCAGCCTAAGCTCAGCCCGGGATGCTGCCCACGCTCGAAGCCGCCGAATTGCCGGCGGACGCGATCGAGGTGGGGCGCATCGCCGACGCCTGGGGCATCAAGGGCTGGTTCAAGGTCCTGCCCCACAGCGCCCAACCCGAGGCGCTCTTTTCTTCGAAGCGCTGGTTCATCCAGCCTTCCAGTCCGGCCACTTCGACACCGAAGATCGCCGCCTTCCGGCTCGCGATCCGCGAGGCCAAGGAACATTCCGACTGCATCGTCGCCACATCGGATGACGTGCCTGACCGCACGGCCGCCGAGGCCTTGCGCGGCGCGCGCGTGTTCGTGCCGCGTTCGAGCTTTCCCACCGCCGGCGATGACGAGTACTACTGGGTTGACCTGCTCGGCCTGCCGGTGGTCAACCGCGAAGGCGTCGCGCTGGGCGTTGTGCGCGAACTGCTTTCGGGCGGTTCGCAGACCACGCTGGTGCTCGAGGCCGAAGAAGACGGCAAACCCGTCGAGCGGATGGTGCCTTTCGTCGCCGCCTTTGTCGACAAGGTCGACCTGGCAGGGCGCCTGATCACGGTCGACTGGCAGCCTGACTACTGAGCGCCGGCGTCGCCATGCGCTTCGACGTTCTCACGCTGTTCCCCGAATTGTTCGCGCCGCTGCTCACGAGCGGCGTGACGCGTCGCGCCTACGAGTCCAAGCAGGTCGAGCTTGTCTTCTGGAATCCGCGCGACTACGCCGAGGGCAACTACCGCCGGGTGGACGACCGCCCGTTCGGCGGTGGCCCCGGCATGGTGATGATGGCCGAACCACTGTCGGCCTGCCTCGATGCAGCGCTCGGCGCGCGGGGCTCTCCGGCCCCCGTGGTGCTGTTCTCGCCGATCGGCGACACCCTGCGCCATGCCGCAGTCGAGACCTGGGCGGCCAGCGAGGGTGCCGTGCTGGTCTGTGGCCGCTACGAGGGCATCGACCAGCGCTTCATCGATGCACGCGTGACGCACCAGATCAGCCTCGGCG
>CALRYR010000150.1:0-8785 GCA_943372425.1 Variovorax sp. YR752
GAACTTCATTTCGGCGGCCAGCTTGCGGGCTGCGGCGCTGTGCTGATCGAACGGGTCGGGCGCGGCGGCCGCCGGCAGTGCGACCGGGCGCGCCTTGCGCAGATGCATCGCGGCGGCCATCAGCGCTGCGCCAGTCAGCAGGCCGCCGAGGTGCGCCATGTACGCGATGCCCTGGCCGCCGAGCAGGTGCAGCAGCAACTCGTTCGCGATCCACGCCGGCAGCAGGATCAGGGCCGGCGCCGTGACGTAGTTGAAGTAGAAGAACAGCTGGTAGAAGAAGCGGATGCGCCGCAGCCGGTAGAGCACCGCGTACATGCCCATCAGCGCCGACACCGCGCCCGACGCGCCGAGCCCGATGCTGCCCTTGCCCGCATAGGCCCAGCCCGCGAGCAGCGCCGCGCCGACGGCGCCGAGCAGGTAGAAGGCCAGGTAGGTGCTGCGGCCCAGTGCGAGTTCGACCGAGAAGCCGAACAGGAAGAGGAACAGCATGTTGCCCAGCAGGTGGCCGGTGCTGCCGTGCAGGAAGGCGGCGGTGATCCAGGTCCAGGGCTTGGATTCGGCGTCGGTGCTGTAGTCCTGCGCCCAGCGACGCGTGAAGGGCGGCGGCAGCCTCTGCTCGTACTGCGCGCGGTCTTGTTGCCATTGCGCGTGCTGCGGATGCGCGGGCGTGATGACCGCGCCGTCATGCAGCAGTTTCAGGAAGCGCGGTTCGCTCTGCAGGCCGTCGAGCAGCGGTTCGACCGCGCGGCGCGCGAGCAGGCGGCGTGCGCGGTCGGCGTGGGGTGAACCGGTCTTGGCCAGCCAGTCGACGAAGGGCGGCAGTTCGAGCGCCGGGAGCGAACTCGCCGCATAGAACTGCGCGGCCCGCGCTTCGGCGCGTTCCTCGGCCCGTTGCGGGCCCCAGAACACCACCATGTTCAACATGATCAGCAGGATCGTGGCCCATGGTGGATTGCGCCAGCTCGGCCGGTTCTCCAGCGGTATCGCGTAGAACACGGCGCGCCCGCAGCCCGGTCAGCCGGCCGTCTGCAGGCTGTTGCGGCCGATGCCGTGATAGATCACGCCGGCGGCCTTCATCAGGGCGGGTTCGTACAGGTTGCGGCCGTCGAACACCACCGGCGATTTCATCGTCGCCTTCATACGCTCGAGGTTCGGGCTGCGGTAGGCCTTCCACTCGGTAACGATGATCAACGCGTCGGCGCCTTCGACGGCGGCCATCGGCGACTTGGCGTAGCTGATGTTGTCCAGCAGCTGCGGCGCATCGGCGAAGTCGAGCATGAGCACGCGACGCGTTTCCTCGACCGCGATCGGGTCGTGCGCCACGAGGCGCGCACCGGCGCGCAGCAACGCGCCGATGACCACGCGGCTGGGTGCCTCGCGCATGTCGTCGGTGTTGGGCTTGAAGGCCAGGCCCCACAGTGCGAAGCAGTGGTTGCTCAGGTCGTTGCCGAAGCGAGCGAAGACCTTGTCAGTCAGCACCGTCTTCTGCTCGTCGTTGACCGCCTCGACCGACTCCAGCACGCGCAGCGTCTGGCCGTTCTCGCGCGCGATGCGGGTGAGTGCCTGGATGTCCTTCGGGAAGCAGCTGCCGCCGTACCCAGTGCCGGCGTACAGGAAGCTGTAGCCGATGCGCGGGTCGGAGCCGATGCCCTGGCGTACCGCTTCGATGTCGGCGCCCACGCGGTCGGCCAGGTTGGCCAGCTCGTTCATGAAGCTGATGCGGGTGGCGAGCATCGCGTTGGCGGCGTACTTGGCGAACTCGGCCGAGCGCACGTCCATCACGCGGGTGCGTTCGTGGTTGCGGTTGAAGGGCGCGTAGAGCGCGCGCATCGACGCCAGCGCACGGCGGCCGTTCTCGTTGTCGGACACGCCGATCACGATGCGGTCGGGCCGCATGAAGTCGTCGACCGCGGCGCCTTCCTTCAGGAATTCGGGGTTGCTCACCACCGAGAAGCCGAGGTCGCTGCGGCCGCGCTTGTCGAGCTCTTCCTGGATGGCGGCCGTCACCTTGTCGGCGGTGCCCACCGGCACGGTCGACTTGTCGACCACCACCTTGAAGTTCTCCATGTAGCGGCCGATGTTGCGCGCGGCGGCCAGCACGTACTGCAGGTCGGCGCTGCCGTCTTCATCGGGCGGCGTGCCCACGGCGATGAACTGGATGTCGCCGTGCGCCACCGAGGCTTCGATGTCGGTCGAGAAGTCGAGCCGGCCGGCTTCGACGTTCGACTGCACGACGCCTTCGAGGCCCGGTTCATAGATGGGGATGCCGCCTTCCTTCAGGATGGCGATCTTGCGCGGGTCGACGTCCAGGCAGAAGACGTGGTTGCCGATGTCCGCCAGGCAGGCGCCCGTGACGAGGCCGACGTAGCCGGTGCCGATGATCGAGACGTTCATGAGGGTGTCAGGCGGTTGCGGGTTCGGTGAGGATCTTGTCGAAGTAGGCGATGGTCTTCTTCAGGCCTTCGTCGAGCTGCGTCTGGGGCGTCCAGCCGCCGAGCTCCTTCTGCGCGATCGTGATGTCGGGGCGGCGCTGCTTCGGGTCGTCCGAGGGCAGCGGCAGGCGCACCAGCTTGCTCTTCGAGCCGGTCAGCTCGATCACCTTGTTGGCGAGTTCCAGCATCGAGAACTCGCCGGGGTTGCCGATGTTGACCGGGCCGGGGAACTCGTCGCCGGTGGCCATCATCCGCAGCATGGCTTCGATCAGGTCGTCGGCGTAGCAGAAGCTGCGCGTCTGGTGTCCGTCGCCGTAGATCGTGATGTCCTCGTCCTTGAGCGCCTGCACGATGAAGTTCGACACCACGCGGCCGTCGTTCGCATGCATGCGCGGGCCGTAGGTGTTGAAGATGCGCACGACCTTGATGCGCAGCTGATGCTGGCGGTGGTAGTCGAAGAACAGGGTTTCGGCGCAGCGTTTGCCTTCGTCGTAGCAGCTGCGGATGCCGATCGGGTTCACGCGGCCCCAGTAGGCCTCGTACTGCGGATGCACCTCGGGGTCGCCGTAGACCTCGCTGGTCGACGCCTGCAGGATTTTCGCGCGCACCCGCTTGGCCAGGCCCAGCATGTTGATGGCGCCGTGCACGCTGGTCTTGGTGGTCTGCACCGGGTCGTGCTGGTAATGCACCGGCGACGCGGGACAGGCCAGGTTGAAGATCTCGTCGACCTCGACGTACAACGGGAAGGTCACGTCGTGGCGCATCAGCTCGAAGCGCGGGTGGTCGAGCAGGTGCTCCACGTTGCGCTTGGTGCCGGTGAAGAAGTTGTCGACGCAGAGCACGTCGTGGCCCTGTTCGATCAAGCGGTCGCAGAGGTGGCTGCCGAGGAAACCGGCACCGCCGGTGACCAGAATTCGCTTCGTGGCGTTGTATTGGCGCATGGGCGACATCACTCCAAAAGGGGTCCGAAAAGGGGAAAGGGAAATCAGCGAGGGCGCGACATGCGCTGCTCGTACATTTTGGCGTCGACCAGCATGCGGAACCACAGCGCCTGGAAGAAGGCGAAGTAGAAGCCCACGGCGCCGTCGAGGAAGCCGAGCCGAAAGATGTAGCGGTAGACGAAGTAGCTGAGCGCGCGCGTTCCCACCGGAAGCCGGTAATACAGCTCCTTGATGAAACGGGTGCGCTCGCGGGAATCGCCCATCAGGCGGGGCTGCAGCACGCCTTCGGCGGCGGTATTTCGGGGGCCGAGCTTTTCCTTGGCCTCGGCGTCGCTCCAGCGGTTGTGGCTGGCGGTCCAGTCGGCCAGCGTGGCCGAGTTCTTGTCGTGCATGAAGCCGGTGAGGCGGCCGGGTTGGGCCGGGCTGATGAAGTGCTGGTCGTACAACCGTGCCTCGCAGCGGCCCTTGCCGGATCGGAACAGGCGCAGATGCCACGGGTTGACGCCGCTGAAGCGCAGCATCTTGCCCATGAAGTAGTCGCGGCGGCGCAGCAGGTAGGCGTCGTGCGTCGGCGTGCCGGCCATCAGGGCGCGGATCTCTTCCACCGACTTGTCGTCGAGCACTTCGTCGGCGTCGAGGTGCAACTGCCACTCGAAGTTCTTCTCGACCTGCGAGATGGCCCAGTTGCGCTGGTCGCTGTAATTGGTGAAGGGGCGTTGCACCACGGTGCAGCCGAGCTTCTCGAGCAGCTCAAGGCTGCCGTCCTTGGAGAAGGAGTCGACCGCGAAGATCCGGGGACTCACTTTCAGCGCCTGCGCCACGGTCTCCGGAATGATCGCAGCGGAATTGAAGGTCAGGATGACAACGACGCAGCGGGAGGGTTCCATGGATTTCTGGGGGCGCGCAGCCCCAAGGGAAACGGCGCTACGGGAGATTGGAGAGCGCCAAACTTTAGCACCAAGGTCTTACTTTTCGGCCTGCTTAGCCGGAGGAGACAGCGTTGGATAGACGCGTAAACACCGAAAAAAGTCACAAATGTGAACTGACTCGGACCGACGGCAGCGAGTGCCGCCGTCGGTGTGTCCAAGTCGTCTCAAGCCAGGCGCGCGCGATGCCGTGCCACCTGGGCGCGAACCTGCGAAGGTGCCGTGCCGCCCAACACATTGCGCGCGTTCAGCGAACCACGCAAGCTCAGCACGTCGTACACATCCTTCTCGATCGACGGATTGAACTGCTGCAGCACGGCCAGCGGCAGTTCGGACAGGTCGACCTGGTGCGAAATCGCAGCTTTCACCGCGTGCGCCACCGTTTCGTGCGCGTCGCGGAAGGGCAGGCCCTTCTTGACCAGGTAGTCGGCCAGGTCGGTCGCCGTGGCATAGCCCTTGAGCGCGGCGCGCTCCATCGCTTCGGGCTTGACTGTGATGCCGCCGACCATCTCCGCGAAGATGCGCAGCGTGTCCTTGAGCGTGTCGACCGTGTCGAACAGCGGCTCCTTGTCTTCCTGGTTGTCCTTGTTGTAGGCCAGCGGCTGGCCCTTCATCAGGGTGATCAGGCCCATCAGATGGCCGACCACGCGGCCGGTCTTGCCACGGGCGAG
This sequence comes from Variovorax sp. YR752, assembly GCA_943372425.1. Taxonomy (GTDB): domain Bacteria; phylum Pseudomonadota; class Gammaproteobacteria; order Burkholderiales; family Burkholderiaceae_C; genus Variovorax. Next base: position 4,971 of record CALRYR010000150.1, read on the forward strand.
TTCGGGCACGTCCGGGTTTTTCTTCTGCGGCATGATCGACGAGCCGGTGCAGAAGCGGTCGGCGATGTCGATGAAGCCGAAGCTCTGGCTCATCCACAGCACCAGTTCTTCGCTCAGGCGGCTGATGTGGATCATCGCCAGCGAGGCGGCCGCGGTGAACTCGATCGCGAAGTCGCGGTCGCTCACGGCATCCAGGCTGTTCTGGCATACGCCATCCATGCCCAGCGTCTTCGCGACCATCTCCCGGTCGAGCGGATAGCTGGTGCCGGCCAGAGCGGCGGCGCCCAGCGGCAGGCGGTTGACCCGCTTGCGCACGTCGAGCAGCCGTTCGGCGTCGCGCGCGAACATTTCCACGTAGGCCAGCATGTGGTGGCCGAAGCTCACCGGCTGCGCCACCTGCAGGTGGGTGAAGCCCGGCAGGATCACCTCGACGTTCTTCTCGGCGATGTCGACCAGCGCCTTCTGCAGGTCGGTCAGCAGGCCGCCGATCAGGTCGATCTCGCTGCGCAGCCACAGGCGCACGTCGGTCGCGACCTGGTCGTTGCGGCTGCGGCCGGTGTGCAGGCGCTTGCCGGCGTCACCGACCAGCTGGGTCAGGCGGGCCTCGATGTTGAGGTGCACGTCTTCGAGGTCGAGCTTCCATTCGAAGGTGCCCGACTCGATTTCGTTGCGGATTTGCGTCAGACCGCCTTCGATCGCGGCCAAGTCCTGCGCGCCGATGATCTTCTGCGCGGCGAGCATGCCGGCATGCGCCAGCGAACCCTCGATGTCTGCCTGCCACAGCCGCTTGTCGAAAAACACGCTGGCGGTGTAGCGCTTCACGAGGTCGCTCATGGGTTCGGAGAACAGGGCCGACCAGGCTTCGGATTTCTTGTCGAGTTGGTTTTGGGTCATGGGAGGCCTTGGCAAGGCAATAATGGATCGGTAACCCGATGTGTCTGTGATGCGCAACCCGTCGATTTTATCGGCCACCTCCTCGTCGCCTTCGCGGTCTTCGGCCCGCGGGTCGGCGCGCGCAGGGGCGGGCGGTCTGTTCGACGCCTGCCAGATCGGCGTGGTGCTGCGCGCGGTGCTGCTGGTCGAGGCGGTCGTGGCGGTCGCGACGCTTTTCGTCGGCGCCACGCCGGGCGAGTGGCTGGTGCTGGCCGCAACGGTCACCGGCGGTGCCTTGCCGGCGACGCTGCTCTGGCTGGTGGCGGCCTGTGCCCTCAAGAAGATCCTCGCGCGCCTGTCGCGCCCGGCGCAGTACGCGGCGGGTGCCACGCTGGGCGCGCTGTCGGCGCTCTACGGCTGCGCCTTGCTCTGGTTGACCGGCGTGGTGGCGACGGCGCCGTGGATTGCCAGCGCGGCGGCCGGCGCGATGTTCGCGGCGGTCATCATGGCTGGGCTCGTGCTGCGCGCTCGCGGCCAGACGCCGGCGGCGATGACGGCGCGGCTGGAAGAGCTGCAGGCCCGCATCCGCCCGCACTTTCTCTTCAACACCCTCAACAGCGCGATCGCGCTGGTGCGCGAGGAGCCGGCCAAGGCCGAGGCCATGCTCGAAGACCTGAGCGAGCTGTTCCGCCGCGCGCTGGCCGACCCGGACGAGTCGGTCACGCTGGCCGACGAGATCGCACTGGCCGAACGCTACCTGGCGATCGAGCAGGTGCGCTTCGGCGACCGGCTGCGCATCCGTTGGGACATCGACCCGAGCGCCAACATGGCGCGCCTGCCGCCACTCCTGCTGCAGCCGCTGGTGGAGAACGCGGTCAAGCACGGCGTGGAGCCCAGCCCCGAGGGCGCCAGGCTGCGCATCCGCACCGAGCGGCGCGGCGGCATGGTCGTGATCGAAGTCGTCAACAGCCTCCCGCCGCTGCGCTGGGCCGACGAGCCGCTGCCGCGCGGCCACGGCATCGCGCTGGCGAACGTGCGCGACCGGCTGCGCCTGTTGCACGACATGCAGGCGCAGTTCAGCGCCGGGCTCGAACAGAAGAACTACCGCGTACGGATCGTGATCCCCGTCGGCTCGTGAGAGCCACCCGACAGCGAGGAGGAGGCCGATGACACTGAAGACATTGATCGTCGACGACGAGGCGCTGGCGCGATCGCGCCTGCGAACGCTGCTGGGCGATTGCACGTCGCCGGCGGCCGAGGTGATCGCCGAGGCGTCGCATGCCGAGCAGGCGCTGCAGCACCTCGATCGGCTCGCGCTCGACCTGGTGCTGCTCGACATCCACATGCCGGGCATGGACGGCGTCGAGCTCGCGCGCCTGTTGCACGGCCGGCCGGACGCGCCGGCCATCGTGTTCGTCACCGCGCACGCGGCACACGCGGTGACGGCCTTCGAACTGGATGCGGTCGACTACCTGACCAAGCCGGTGCGCGTCGAGCGGCTGCAGCAGGCGCTGCAAAAGGCCGAGCGCCATCTGAAAGACCGCCGCGGTGCGGCGGTCGATGCGCCGCCGGTCGAGCACCTGCTGATCCAGGACCGTGGCCGCACCGAGCGCGTACCGCTGACCGAGGTGCTCTACCTCAAGTCCGAGTTCAAGTACCTCACGGTGCGCACCGCGACGCGCAGCCACATCCTCGACGGATCGCTGGCCGACTTCGAGGAGCGTTATCCGAAGCGCTTCGTGCGGGTGCACCGCAACGCGCTGGTGGCGCGCGCCGCGATCCGTGCGTTGGGGAAGTACGACGACGGCGAAGACGCCGAGGGCTGGGCGCTGCGGCTCGAAGGCGTGCCGGAGCCTGTGGTTGTTTCGCGGCGCCAGTTGGCGGCCGTGCGTGAAGCGTTGAAGGAATCCTCATCATGACCACGACCGTCGGCCCCGTGCCGGGCGCCGAACCGCCGAAAGTCCCCGTACTGCCTGAGGTCCCTGTGCGGACGCCAGAAGGCGCCACCGACGAGGAACGTCGTGAACTGAAGGCGCTGGCTGTGGCCGAGGCCGTGAAGGAAGAGCGCGAGCGCGTGCTGCTGCAGATGCCGGTGGACGTGCGCAGCGCGTCGCTGGTGGTGGTGGCCGTTCTGGGTTCCATCTTCGCGCTGCACTGGGCGCAGGCCGTGTTCATCCCGCTGATGCTGAGCCTGATCAGCACCTATGCGCTGTCGCCGCTGGTCGACCGCCTGGAGCGCTGGCGCCTGCCGCGCGCCCTCGGTGCCGCACTCATCCTGCTGGGCATCGGCGGCGCCTTCGGCTGGACCGGCTATTCGCTCTCGGGCAGCGCGGCGCAGCTGGTCGATTCGCTGCCGGTCGCCGCGCAGAAGCTGCGCCTGGCGGTGACCCGCGGGCCGCGCGACAATGCGAGCGCGCTCGACACCGTGCAGAAGGCCGCGGCGCAACTCGAGCAGGCCGCCGCCGCCGCGCCTGCATTCCGCCGCGGCGTGCAGCGCGTGATCGTCGAGCGCCCGCCGTTCAACGTGCGCGACTACCTCTGGAGCGGCACGGTCGGGCTGGTCACCGCGGCGGGGCAACTCACGCTGGTGGCCTTCCTCACCTTCTTCGCGCTGTGTTCGGGCACCACCTTCCGGCGCAAGCTGGTCAAGATCACCGGCCACAGCCTCGAGAAGAAGAAGATCACGGTGCATGTGCTCGACGACGTCACCAGCCACATCGAGCGCTACCTGCTGGTGCAGATCGGCAGCAGCGCGCTGGTCGGCGTGGCCACCGGCCTCGCCTTCTGGGCGCTGGGCCTGGAGAACGCCGCCGTCTGGGGCATCCTGGCGGCGGTCACCAACCTGATCCCCTACGTTGGCTCGATCATCGTCATGGGCGCCTCGGCACTGGTCGCCTTCCTGCAGTTCAACGGCGTCGAAATGGCGCTGATCGTCGGCGGCA
>CALRYR010000151.1:0-8754 GCA_943372425.1 Variovorax sp. YR752
CCGTGCTCTACAAGCCGGTCTCGCCCCGGGTGCTGCGCCAGGCGATACATGCGCAGCTGGAGCAGCTGCGGCAGACAGCCTGAACGGCATACTCAACTTTGGTGATAGGCCGATCGGCCGGTGCCGTGTGCACCACGTCACGGCGTCCCACGGTGCCGCGTGCCGACATAAGCCCTCTGCCTTATCGCGCTGCACGGGCGCGCTCCGTACATTGGGCTGATTCTGTCTTCGCTGCTCGCGCAGCCCTTGTCCGTGAACTTGCTTCTCCTGCGCCTCGCGTCGCTGTGCCGGGCCCTGTGGTGCCTGGTGCCCCTGTGTGCCGCCCTGACCGGCGGCCCTGCGATGGCGGCTGGCTTCACCGTGCTGCTCGCCGATGACTCGGCACCGCACGCGGAATTCGCGCGCCAGATGCGCACGCCCGCGGAGGGCACGACGGCCACCATTGCCGTCGGCATGGCCGCGGCACGCGCGGCCATCGACCGGCCGGGCGCCGAACCGCTGCTGCTGGCGATGCTGACCCAGCTCGACTACGAAAGCCTGCGCGACGACCCTCGGCTGCTGCGCACCGACCGCCGTGTCGGCGTGCTGCTGCGCGACCCGGCGATGGCCGACCAGCTGGCGCTGATCGACGCGGTGCTGCCGCCGATGAAACGGCGCCTGGGCGTGGTCGCGACCTTCGGGTCCGAGCCGCTGGTGCGCGAGCTCGAACGCGCCGCCGCCGGCTGGGACCTGACGGTGCAGTACGCGCCGAGCCCGACGGCGCTGGCCGCCGCCCTGCGCTCGGTGGTCGCACGCAGCGACGCGCTGATGGTGCTGCCCGACCGCATCGGCGACAGCCAGGCCGCCACGCTGTCGGTCCTGCTCGCCGGCGCGGGCGCCACGCTGCCGGTGTTCGGCGCGAGCGACGGCCTGGTGCGCTCCGGCGGGCTCGCGGCGGCGGTGTCGACGCCGACCCAGCTGGCGGCACAGGCGCGCGCCATCGTGCACAAGCTCAAGCGCGGTTCGGGCGGCGTCGTGCTGGTCGAGGCCGCCACGCCCGCCGCGGTGCGGGTCAACACCACCGTCGCGCGCGGCCTGGGGCTGCGCCTGCCCGACGAACGCGCGTTGACCGAGCGTGTGACGGCGGCACGATGACCCGCACCAGCAGCCGTCTCCTGCCCCCGGTGCATCTGCCCTTGCGCAGCATGGTCGACAGCCCGTCCGAGCGCGCATCGCTGCCCGACAGCGCGCCACCGCTGCAGGTGCATGGCAGCCTGCGGCGCGACTTGCTGCGCCTGGGCATCGGGCCCTGCGCCGTGCTGGCCGTGGCGCTGACGGCCTGGTTCACGCACGGCCGCCTGGCCACGCTCGACGCCGCCTTCGACGCCGAAGGCCAGGCCGTGGCGCGGCAGGTGGCGGCGATGTCCGACCTGAGCCTGTACGCGGGCGACCTGCCGGCCCTGCAGAACGTGGCGAATGCCGCGCTGCGTGGCGGCCAGGTGGCGCGCATCGAGATCAGCAACAGCGCCGGCGTCTACGTCACGGCCGGCCCGCCGGCCACCGCGGCCGGCGGTGGCGACACCCTGCGGGTGTTCACTGCGCCGGTCCGGCTGCGCGAGGCCTCGCGCGCCACCGCCTTCGCGCCCGATGGCGCCACGGCCGGCGCCACCGCCATCGGACTGGTGCAGGCCTTCCGCGACTCGACGATGCATGCGCGCGAGCGCACCCGCTCGCTCATGGCCGGCATCGGCATCGCGCTGATCGCACTGCTGGCGGCCTGGGCCGCCGTGCGGCACATGGCGCGCGCCGTGGCACAGCCGCTGAGGCGCATCTCGCGCACCGTCGCCGCGCTCGAAGCCGGACAGTTCGAGGCACGCTGCGACGTGGTGGCCGCACCAGGCGATGCAGACGCGCCCGCCACGCAGCGCCATGAACTCGCTGCGTTGGCCGGCGACATCAACCGGCTGGCCGAGCGCATGCAGCGCAACCGGCAGCTCAGCGAGGAGCGCGTGCGCGAGGCGACCGCCGTCGCGCTGCAGCGCATGGCCGAAGCCGAGCAAGCCGCCCTGTCGCGCGCCCGCTTCCTGGCCGCCGCCAGCCACGACCTGCGCCAGCCGCTGCATGCGATGGGCCTCTTCATCGATGGCCTGCTGCCGAGCGCGACCGATGCGCAGCGCCCCGCCGTGCTGCGGCTGCAGGAAGGCACCGCCTTCATGGGCGTGTTGCTCGACGACCTGCTGGAGATCTCGCGGCTCGACGCGCAGGTGCTCACGCCGGCCATCACCGCCTTGTCGCTCGCCGCGCTGTTCGACCCGCTCGCGGCGCAGCACGCCGCCGCGGCAGCCGAGGCGCAGGTGCGCCTGCTGTGGGACGACCGCGGCCTGGCCGTGCGCAGCGACGCGGCGCTGCTGCAGCGCATCGTCGGCAACCTCGTGAGCAATGCGATCCGCCATGCGCCGCCCGGCGGCACCGTGCTGGTGACGGCGCGCCGCCGTGGCAGCGGCGTGCGCATCGAGGTGCGCGACAACGGCATGGGCATCGCGCCCATCCACCAGGCGCGGATCTTCGAGGAGTTCTACCAGGTGGCCAACACCGAACGCGACCGCCGCCAGGGCTTCGGCCTGGGGCTGGCGATCTGCGCGCGCATCGCGGCCCTGCTGGGCACGCGCATCACGCTGCGCTCGGCGCTGCAGGCCGGCAGCACCTTCGCGCTGGTCCTGCCCGAAGTCGCGCTCGCCGACGTCGCACCACCGGCACCAGAGCCCGCCGCGCCGACACCGATGGCCGGCCTGCGCTGCCTGGTGGTCGACGACGATCCGGCCATCCTCGACGGCAGCCGCGCGCTGCTCACGCAGTGGGGTTGCCGTGTCGACACAGCCGACACGGTAGCCGTCGCCCTCGCCTGCCTCGAGACACAGGGCACCACCTACGACGCCGTGCTGTGCGACCTGCAACTGGCGGACGAGGACGACGGCCTGGCCGTCATCGACGCCGCCCGCCGCCTGCAGCCCGGGGCACTGTCGGTGCTGGTCTCCGGCGCCACCGGCCCCGAGGTGCTGCGCCGCATCCGCCACGGCGGCGTGACGCTGCTGACCAAGCCCGTTGCGCCGGCCAAGCTGCGGGCGTTGTTGTCGACGCGGCGGCGGGGCCAGTCATGCGGCAAAGATTCGATGTGAAGTTGCAATGCCCTCGACGCGCTAACTGTGAACGAGGTTCCACAAACCTGCTGCCGAGAAGGTAGACGAGGCGCTAACGACACCAATGGCAATGCACTGAAATACTCCGCAGACAACGAGAAAGCACGTGTCCACTCGGCGCTCTTTCCACGAGGCTTGAGCGAAGAGCAGTGCAAACCGAACACCCTTCCGGCCTTCCATGCGAAGCCTGATTTCTTCGGCGCGCACCCACTGCCGAAATGACGCGAAAGCTTCTTCATAGAACTTGAACGAATTCGCGCAGATCGCAAGAATGCAGAACAGCAAGAGAGAGAAGCAGAGGAAAGTCTGGCCCCAGTTCGCCCAATCGATTCGATCGAAGTCCAGCTTGGTTCCCATGAACAACCCAAGACCCCCCAGAAAGATCTGAGATGACAAGTTTCTCAAGTAGCCGAGATATGGTTCGCGCGCATGCCTGAGCCAGTCGCGAAGGGGCTTGCGGGGAATTGAATGACTGACACGCAGCTTGCCTCGACGTAGTGCGCTTGATTGATTTGAACCTCGCTGCGATCTCTGCACGCGTGACCATCCGGTGCTTGCGCGGTTTCCTTTGGAAGCCGGAGCGCGCCGCTCCGCATGATCGACCGCCATGGTGCGTTTCTTTCGGATCATCGAGATTCAGGGCAAGAAGTGCCAGGCGAGCCCGGCGACCATAGCAATCACCATCCACCCGCCAACCTCCAACAGCACCGAAGTGAACTCGTATGGCAAGCGATACGGCGCACGGCTTGTTGGGGCAGGCACATTGCGCTTGGCAAGCGCCAGTTCTTCGGCGAGTTCATTGCGCACGGCGCGGACGGTTTCATCGATCTTGTGGCGGATGTCCTCCAGGGTGCGCCGACTCCTGGCGGACTCGCCATAGTTGCCCTCGAACCCCAGGCCCAGGACGCGATGGATCAAATCGATCAAATCGATGTTGGCGCGCGACCGCGCCAGCAGGTGACCAAGAAGCTTGAACACCTTCACGCCGCCTTCGGTGTCGCCATGAAAGCGAGCCGCGAGGGGGTCGGCAACCCAGGCGGTGGCGCCCTTTTCCTTGTCGATCTCCCCTCCACCGGCGGCTCGACCAACGGCCTCGTCAATGGCGGTGCACAGCACATAGCTTGCGCCGATGATGTCTGCTTCACGCATATGGGCCTCGACGCACACTGACTGGAAGTTCGCGACCTCACGCACCAGTTGCCGATACAGGACTTCGATCTCGTCGACAGTGGATGCCTGGGAGAGATAGGCCAGGACGTCGAGCAATGGCTGCGCCGCTTCGACCAACGGTACCGGTGCGTCGCGGACGGCGGCGAGACGCGCGGGCTGCAGCGCTTCGCGAGCCAGCGGCCGGTTGTTCGGCAGCAAGGGCTTCGGAGGCGATGGCGGCTTGTAGACATACCGGGGACTCAGTTCCGGGACCGGGAGCGGCACCTCCGCCTGAAGGTCCTCCGCGACTTCAAGTTGGAAGTCGTTGTCGATGCGTGTGCTCATGCAGTCGGAACCTGGCTGAGATGCCCATCAGCAAGCATCGGCATACTGATATACCCAAGGCGCTTCCACGAGGTAGGGCCACTTGCCGCCGTGCTGGCGCAGGTATTTTTTGTGCTGCTGCACCATGTCTACCCGGCTGGGGTCATGGTAGCCAAAGGCGGTAAAGATCGCTTCGGCCTTTTGGACAAATGTGCGCCAGCGACGGGCTGTGCTAATGGAGAGATGGCAGGCCATCGCAAGCATAAGGGCGCCCCCCATTATCAAGGCGAACAAAAGATAACTGCTATCGGATTTTTGCTTCGATGAAAACTCAATAGCCCCAAAAAAAATCACCCCCCCAAAATACAATGCAAAGAAAATCACCAGAATCATTTGGAACGCATAAGCCCAATGTTTTTTTGAGCCGCGCGAGCAATGGGGGAACATCCACACCGTCTGATCACTGGGACGCCGCACAGCGAGCGCAGCGTAGGTGCCATCTGATTGCGGGTCTGCCGCAACTTCCACCCAGTCGCCGTCTTTGAAGCTCGTTTTGGTAAAGCGCCCTGCGACACGTTTTCCATCGACCGTGCAGGTGAAGAACTCCACCGAGTCGCCTCCGCCGGTCGTGGCGAGCAGCGCGCCCGTTGCCGCACCTGCCAATCCTGCTGCGGCGAGCCCCGTAGCGGCCACCGTGCCCACCGCGCGATCACCACGACTCCGCACAAAATCTTCCTCGCCACGCTCGATGACCAAGTCGCAAACGATGCCTCGGAGCAATTGAAGTTCAAACTTCACGGAATCCCTCAGCAAATATCGGCATATCGGTATACCCAGGGCGCTTCCACGAGCTAAGGCCACTTGCCGCCGTGCTGACGCAGATATTTCTTGTGCTGCTGCTCCATGTCTACCCGACTGGGGTCCCGGTAGCCGAAAGCGGCAAAAATGGCTTCGGCCTTTTGGACGAAGGGGCGCCAGCGGCGGGCCACCCTAATAGACAAGTGACAGGCCATGCTAAATGCCAATGCCCCCCCCATCACACAAGCAAAGAGAAGCGCACTCGCGCTGGCCTTTTTTTGCGAAAAAAACTCAATTCCCCCAGCAAATAAAGCTCCGTTCAGGAAAATTGCAAAGAACAGCATTCCAACAACCCTCGATGCATAGGCCCAATGCTTCTTACTTCCGCGAGAGCAATGGGGGAACATCCACACCGTCTGATCACTGGGACGCCGCACAGCGAGCGCAGCATAGGTGCCATCTGATTGCGGATCTGCCGCAACTTCCACTGAGTCACCATTTTTGAAGCTCGCTTTGGTGAAGCGCCCTGCCACTCGTTTTCCATCCACAGTGCAGGTAAAAAACTCCACCGAATCACCCCCCCCTGTCGTGGCGAGCAATGCGCCTGTTGCCGCGCCGGCCAAACCTGCTGCGGCCAGCCCCGTGGTGGCCACCGTGCCCAGTGCGCGATCACCACGACTCTGCACAAAGTCTTCCTCGCCCCGCTCAATGACCAGGTCGCAAATGATGCCTCGGAGCAATTGAAGTTCAAACTTCACGGAATCCCTCAGCAAATATCGGCATATCGGTATACCCAGGGCGCTTCCACGAGGTAGGGCCACTTGCCGCCGTGCTGGCGCAGATATTTTTTGTGCTGCTGCTCCATGTCTACCCGGCTGGGGTCCCGGTAGCCAAAGGCGGCAAAGATGGCTTCGGCCTTTTGGACGAAGGGGCGCCAGCGGCGGGCTGTCCTGATGGAAAGGTGGCAGGCCACTGCAAGAGACAAAACTCCGCTCATCGCTGCAGTAAACCAGAGGAGGCTCTCCGGAGATTTTTCATTTCCAAAATATTCGTGCATGCCAAAAGCCAGCCCACTCATTAGTACCAACCAAAAAAATAGCCACGCAATCATTCCTATTGCATATGCCCAGTGTTTTTTATTTCCACGTGAGCAATGCGGAAACATCCACACGGTCTGATCACTGGGACGCCGCACAGCGAGCGCAGCATAGGTGCCATCCGATTGCGGATCTGCCGCAACGTCCACCCAGTCGCCGTCTTTGAAGCTCGCTTTGGTAAAGCGCCCTGCGACACGTTTGCCATCGACCGTGCAGGTAAAAAACTCCACCGAGTCACCCCCGCCTGTCGTGGCGAGCAATGCGCCTGTTGCCGCGCCGGCCAAACCTGCTGCGGCCAGCCCCGTGGCGACCACCGTGCCCAGCGCGCGATCACCACGACCCTGAACAAAGTCTTCCTCGCCCGGCTCAATGACCAAGTCGCAAACGATGCCTTGAAGCAATTCCAGTTTTTCTTTCATTGAACTTCCTTGAGCGCTTCGCCGTAAGCCTTGAGCTGTGCATCTGCATCTTGATCTTGATAAGCATCGGCGAGCAACTTGCGCCCCGCCCCAAATGCGCAACGGTCGCACCATTTTTCCAGCGCATTGTCCTCAAGCCCCCAGATCGCCAGCGACACCACCATCACAAAAATAGAAACCTCAAGACCTGCAAATATCAACGCTGCGCGCATAAATAGCAGCCGCTTCGCTGCAGCGGTCAAAACTTTCCCCGCCATTCTTTCGCCGAAGCGTTTCCCGAAAGCTTCAATCAACGGCGAGCAATATGAAAGCGAGGTCAGTATTGATAGCGCAACACTTACATCTTGGAACCACGCTCGGGTTCGATACAACGCTCCTATTCGGTAATCCTCATATTTCCAATATTTTTGCGCCGCATCCCAGTCCAAATTCGCCCCATACCCAGAAGCCACCGCACTGAGCCCACCGCCCAGCCCCTTGAGCACTTGGTAGGTCACCGCCAAGTCCCGCGCTTGCGCCACCCCTTTGACGAAGTTGCTCATCACATCGATGGCCGCGGCGGCCGTGGCGAGTTGTGCCGCTTTCAGCTGCGCCTGGATTTGTTCGCTGCCGGGCGTTTCCGCTGCCTTCCTGCCGGTCTTGTACAGATTGAAGGCTTCGAATACCGCCACCACCAGGGCCAGTCGGTTGTCGCGGGCCGCGTTGAAGTTCTTTCTCTTCGGGTCCGGGATTTCGGCATCCGCGCGCAGGTCGGCCCACTTCTTCGCCTGCGCCTGCATCGCCATGGCTTCGCCTGCACCGATGTAATAGTTGGCATTGGCCAGGCGGCGAAGCAGTTCCTCTCGGCTTTGGGCGCTTTCCCTGATCTCCCACGCAGCCAAGGCCAGCGCCGACGTGCTGGTGCCGCCGCTGCGCACAACCAGCAAGGTGCGCAACATGGTTTCGTTGATGGTGTCCACCGTCGTGACGAGGGGTTTGAGCCAGGCGCCGCCAACCGTCGCGAAGATCTTCTCCAGGCCGCGCGTTCGCTCGACCGGAGCGATGCCGGAGCTCGGATCGTGGAGCGCCTTCATCTGGGTGTTGAAGAACGTCAGGGACTTCTTGACCAAGTCTTCGAGTTTGTTGAACTTGACCTGGCCTCCCGTCTGGTCCCAGATGCCTTGTGCCAGTGGGACAGAGGGCGCGTAGACGTGGTTCAGCGCCGCATCAACCACCTCGATGCCTTCCTGATGATTGAGCGCAATGCTGCGCCACAGCAGGTTGCCTTTGGTGCTGGCCTTGGCCTCTTTCACCCACTCATCGATCTTGGTCTGGCCCGCCTTGCAGGAACCGATGCCGAAGCAGGCATCGCCCACCACGGCCTCGAAGAGCAGGCCGTCGGCGATGTTCTTCTGGTGGAAGTCTTCCAGGGTGTCGAGCAGCAACGGGGCTTCGAGCCAGCGGATCAGCGGCAAGGTGCGCCGGTTGATGAGCGTGTCGGCCTGGGCGAAGAACCGGGTGGAGTTCCTCTGGAAGTCGTCGAGGGCGCCCAGGTTGAGTTTGGCCTTGTAGCGCGGCCAGGCGCTTGCGATGTTCGTGCGCTTGAAGTCTTCGGCGCCTTGCTGGCCGGTCTGCTGACGCTTCGCCCGTTCGGCCAGCACTTCGGCGAGTTCCTGTTGCGCAGCCTTGTCGCCCGGGTGGGCACGCAGCATGACGCGTGCGCGGGTCTCGCGCGCTTCGTCCAGGTCGGGCTGTGTCCGAACCCGTTCGATCATGCGGTCGGAGAAGGTGCCGGCTTTGTTTTCCAGCGCC
>CALRYR010000152.1:0-8617 GCA_943372425.1 Variovorax sp. YR752
AGGCGATCACCGCCAGCCGGCCGCCCGGCTGCAACACCGCCAGGCTGGCCTCTAACGCCTGTTGCAGCTCTTCAAGCTCGGCGTTGATGAAAATCCGAAGAGCCTGAAATGTGCGCGTTGCAGGGTTCTGGCCCTGCTCGCGGGTTTTGACCGTGCCAGCCACGAGCTCGGCCAGCTCGGTGGTGGTTGAAATTGGGCCCCGTTCTTGTCGGCGAGCATCAATCGCCTTTGCAATCTGAACAGCAAACCGTTCTTCGCCATAGTCACGGATCACCTCTGCAATCTGCTGGGTTTCGGCCGTTGCCAGCCAGTCGGCCACGCTCTCGCCGCGCGTGGTGTCCATGCGCATGTCGAGCGGGCCGTCGAAACGAAAAGAAAAACCCCGTGCGGGGTTGTCGATCTGCGGGGAGCTGATGCCGAGGTCCATCAGGAGCCCCGTCACGCTGCCCGGCGGCAACTCCCCCAGGTCCTTGAAACCCTGGTGCCGGATGGAAAAACGCGCATCGGTGATGCGCGCTGCTTCGGCCACCGCTTCCGCGTCCTTGTCGAACGCGATGAGCCGTGCCTCCGGCGCCAGCCTGTCGAGCAGCAACCGGGTGTGGCCACCGCGCCCGAAGGTCGCATCGACGTAGGTGCCGCCCAACGGTTGCGGCCGGTCGGCAAGCAACGCGTCGACCGCCTCCTCGCGCAGGACGGTGGTGTGGGTGAAGGACGTGTCCAAGGCGGCGCTCGTCAAAAGGCGAGGTCCTGGAGCGCTTCGGACTGCAGGCCGGCCTGCAGGTCAGCCGCTTGCTTGGCGTCATGCGTCGCCTTGTCCCACAGCTCGAAGTGGTTGCCCATGCCGAGCAGCAGCGTGTCGCGCGCGATGTTCGCGGCGGCACGCAGTTCCGGCGACACCAGGATGCGGCCGGTGCCGTCCATGTCGACGTCCATCGCATTGCCGAGGAACAGGCGCTTGAGCCATTGATCCTTGAGCGGCATGGATGCGATGCGTTCGCGGAACTGCTCCCACGCGGGGCGCGGAAAGATCATCAGGCAGCCATGGGGGTGGCGCGTGATCGTGAGTTGACCGCCGGCCGTTGCGGCCAGCACGTCACGATGCCGGGTCGGCACGGAAAGCCGACCCTTCGCATCCAGACTCAGCGATGAAGCGCCTTGAAACACGACCACGAATCCCCTGTGGTGGGATCGGTCGCGCGCCCCGACGAGGCAACATCCGACACTTTTTCCCACTTAACTGCACTTTTTTGCACTGTAGCAGGAAACCAAGGTACGACAACCAGGCCCGTTGTCTATTTTTTGTAATGGAATCAATGACTTAGCGCGCTTTTCAAACCCTTCGAAAGCGCGAATTCCGTTGCAAATGAAGCACTTAGCTCACGCAGTGAATGTTCTGCGTGAAGCCAGGCGCCCAGACGCGTTGCGCGTCAGAGGATGAAACGCGAAAGATCTTCGTCGTGACTTAGTGCCGCGAGGCGCTCGTCCACGTAGGCCGCGTCGATGCGGATCGCCTGCCCGCCGAGCCGCGTGGCGTCGAAGCTCACCTCGTCGAGCAGGCGCTCCATCACCGTCGACAGGCGACGTGCGCCGATGTTCTCGGTGCGCTCGTTCACCTCGAAGGCGATGCCCGCCAGCCGCGTGATGCCTTCCGGCGTGAAGTCGAGCGTGACGCCCTCGGTGGCCAGCAGCGCCTGGTACTGCTTGACCAGCGAGGCGCGCGTCTGCATCAGGATCGCCTCGAAGTCGGCGATCGACAGCGACTGCAGTTCGACGCGAATCGGAAAGCGCCCCTGCAGTTCGGGAATCAGGTCGCTCGGCTTGCTCAGGTGGAACGCCCCGCTCGCGATGAACAGGATGTGGTCGGTGCGCACCACGCCGTACTTGGTGGTCACCGCCGTGCCCTCGACCAGCGGCAGCAGGTCGCGCTGCACGCCCTGACGCGAGATGTCGGAGCCCTGGGCGTCGCTGCGCGTGGCGACCTTGTCGATCTCGTCGATGAAGACGATGCCGTTCTGCTCGGCGTTCTGGATGGCCAGCGCGCGGATGTCGTCCTCGTTGACCAGCTTGCCGGCCTCCTCGTCGATCGCCAGGCGCATCGCCTCGGCGATCTTCAGCTTGCGCGTCTTGCGCTTGCCCGCGCCCATCTGGCCGAACATGCCGCGCAGCTGCTCGGTCATTTCCTCCATGCCCGCCGGGCCCATGATCTCCATCGGCGCGCGGGTCTCGGCCAGGTCCAGCTCGATCTCCTTGTCGTCGAGCGCGCCTTCGCGCAGCTTCTTGCGGAAGGCCTGGCGCGTGGCGTTCTGGGTGTCCGAGGCACTTCCGTCGGCCAGCCGGGCCGGGGGCAGCAGCGCGTCGAGGATGCGCTCCTCGGCGGCATCTTCGGCACGCATGCGGAACTTGGCGCTCTCCTTCTCGCGCGTCTGCTTGACGGCGATCTCGGCGAGGTCCCGGATGATCGCGTCCACGTCCTTGCCGACGTAGCCGACCTCGGTGAACTTGGTCGCCTCGACCTTGATGAAGGGCGCGTCGGCCAGGCGGGCCAGGCGACGGGCGATCTCGGTCTTGCCGACGCCGGTGGGGCCGATCATGAGGATGTTCTTGGGCGTGATCTCATGACGCAGCGGCTCGTCGACCTGCTGGCGGCGCCAGCGGTTACGCAGCGCGATGGCCACGGCCCGCTTGGCGGCCGGCTGACCCACGATGTGGTTGTCGAGCTCCGAGACGATTTCCTGGGGGGTCATGGACATGGTCAGAGCGCTTCCACCGTGTGGTTCATGTTCGTGTAAATGCAGATCTCGCCAGCGATCCCGAGGGATTTCCGCACGATCTGTTCCGCTGATAGGTCGGTGTTCTCAATGAGCGCCTTGGCGGCCGACTGCGCATAGGCGCCGCCCGAACCGATGGCGATCACGCCGTCTTCCGGTTCCAGCACGTCGCCGTTGCCGGTGATGATGAGCGAGGTCGTCGCGTCAGCCACGGCCAGCATGGCTTCGAGCTTGCGCAGCACGCGGTCGGTGCGCCAGTCCTTGGTGAGCTCGACGGCTGCGCGGGTCAGGTGGCCCTGATGCTTCTCGAGCTTGGCCTCGAAGCGCTCGAAGAGCGTGAAGGCATCGGCCGTGGCGCCCGCGAAGCCGGCAAGGACCTTGCCGTGGTAGAGCCGTCGCACCTTGCGCGCCGTGCCCTTGATGACGATGTTGCCGAGTGTGACCTGCCCGTCCCCGCCGATGGCGACCTGGTCGCCTCCGGGGGTCTTGCGGCGCACGCTGACGATGGTGGTGCCGTGAAACTGTTCCATCGAAGCCATCTGGGGATGGGGCTCTTCAATGCAAGGGAGCGCAAGCGTTGCCCTGGTAACGCGGCCGTAACGCCCCGGTGACGCCTCTGCAGGCGGCGCGCAGTCGTCAGTCGCGCACCCGCACCACGGCATGGTCCGCGATGCCCACCACCTTGAAGAAGGCGGCGATCAGCCGGTGCGCGTCGACGAACTGCACGCGCTGGCCGCTGGCGTCGCGCTCGGTCACCCAGTGCAGCAGCGTGCCGGCCGCGGCGAGGTCCAGTCGCACGAGCGCCGTGCACTGAATGACCGCAGGCGCCGTCGGGTCGTCCGCGGCGGCATCGGCGATCTCGGCGTCGAGGCGGCGCCAGGTCGATTCCGACTCGCCGCTCAGGTCACCGGCCAGTACGGCGCCGCCCGTGTCCGGCGCACCCGCCGATGCCGGCTCGTCGCCGACGATGTGCATCGAGAGCGAAGCGGGCCGGCTGGCGACCGGCGTCTCCACGGCGGCATAGCGCCCTTGCGGCTCTTCCCAGGGCGGCGGCGACACCTCGTAGGTGATGCAGTAGTTGAGTGCGACCAACTCGAAAAGGTCGACCTCGTTCATGAGCCGCAGCGCCGCCATGCGCAGTTGCCACCAGGTCTCGTCCGTCTCGCGCTCGTTGGCCGGCGTCGCCTTGTCGAGCACCGCCAGCAAGCGCCCTGCGCCGATGAAACGCACATCGACCGGCGAACCCGACCAGTGCGCGAACAGCGACTTCAGCGGCGCCGCCGCGGCCAGATCGATGCCGGAGAGCAGGCGCCAGTCGAGCGTCCAGACGGCGCCGGCACTGCCCAGCGCGCGGGTCAGCTCGACCAGGCTTTCGCGGCCAAGCTGCGCCGGGCTGCGCCAGTCGGCGGCCTGGTTGCCGACCGCCGCCACCTGGGTCTGCACCCCGCGCGCCAGCGCCCGCAACGACACCCATTCGGGGCCGTTGCGCTTCATGCGCTGCGCATAGCGGGTGCTCGCCGCGACGAACTTCTCGGCGTCGCCAATGGCGCGGTACAGGTCGAGCAGCGCCAGCCAGATGTCGTTGTGGTCGTTCTGGTTCGCGTCGGACAGCAGGCTCTGCAGCAGGATCGACTCGGCGCCGGCATCGTCGCCGTGCGCGAAACGGATCGCGGCCTCGTCGATCGCGCTGTCGTACACCAGCAGGGGTTCGGCCGCACCGCCCGGCGCGGCGGTACCGGCCGGGGCTTCGGCGACGGCCGGCACCGTGTTCTCGGCGGTCTGGGGCGTGGTGTCGGCATAGGCTCGCGCGCGCTGGGCGGCGAGAATCTCGGGGTTGATCGACGGCTCGTCGTCGGACGGCGTGGTGTTCGGCGCGCCCTTCCACCACTGCCGCGACATCTGCTCCTCGATCTCGTCGATCTTCTTGAGCGTGAGCGCACGGCCCTCGGTCTTGCCCGAGGTGCTGCCGACATTCAGGGAGGACGGATGCTCCGGGTCACGGGCGCCGGCCGCTTCGCGCTGGCGCAGCTTGCGCAGCATGTCGAACTCGCGGCGACGCACGAAATCATTGCGCTGGCGCCGCTCGATCATCTCCTTGAGCATCTCGCGGCTGTAGCCGTTCTCGGTCGCGGACGAATCCTGCGCGTCCAGCTCGGCCCAATCCTTCAACGGATTGCGAACGAACTTCGCCACTTTCGACAGCAGGCGGCCGGACGGTTCTTCCTTGGACATGCTGAAGAAGGGGACTCAGGGCATCGAGGAGGGGGAGATCGTTTCGCAGGGGGCCAGCGGGGCCTAGTCTCCGAACATCTTCTGCTTGAGTTCGCGGCGTTGCTGTGCTTCGAGAGACAGCGTGGCCGTCGGGCGCGCCAGCAGGCGGCCGACGCCGATGGGTTCGCCGGTCTCGTCGCAGTAGCCGTAGTCGCCTGCGTCGATGCGCTGGATCGACTGCTCGATCTTCTTGAGCAGCTTGCGTTCGCGGTCGCGCGTGCGCAGTTCCAGTGCATGCTCTTCCTCGATGGTCGCGCGGTCGGCCGGGTCGGGCACCACCACCGTGTCTTCACGCAGATGCTCGGTGGTTTCGCCGGCGTTCTCGAGGATGCCGCGCTTGAGTTCGATCAGCTTCAGGCGGAAGAAGGCCATCTGCTTTTCGTTCATGTACTCACCGTCGGGCATGGCGATCACTTCCTGATCGGTCAATTCCTCGGCGGTCTTGGTCTTCCAGTTGTTCGCGAGCTTCGGATCTTTCTTGACGGCGACCGGCGGCGGCGGCACCAGCGCCGTCGAAGCGATCTGCGTGAAGCTGGACTTGGCCGCCGTCGAGGCGACCGACTGCGCCATCGAAGGCACGGTCAATTGCGACAGGCGCGACACGCGGCCACCGCGCGTGGCCGGAGCGGGCGCAGCGGGGATCGAGGTGACGGGAGTTGTCGCCGGGGCGGAAGTGGAGGCGGCAGCCGTTTTTTTCATGGGGAGCGAAGGGGCAGGTGGTTCGGCACTGCGGCCGATGGGTTTGGACGACACGGCAGCCACGGAGGCTGCCTTCGATGTGCTTTTCGCCGCGACCTTGGGGGCCGGAGCGGGCGGAGCGGCTTTCTTCGCAGCGCTGGCGGTCTTCTTGGCCGACGGCGCGCTGGCTTTCTTGACAGGAGCCGCCGAGGTGGAAGCCTTTTTCGCCGACGACGTTGCCGACTTGGCCGCCGGCGTCTTCGGGACGGCCGGCTTCAAGACGGGTTTGGCCTTCGCGGCAGGTTTCTTCACGGTGGCTGGCTCCTTCGACGGACTCGAATGCGCTTTCACTGGCTCTCCCCCTGAAGGCCGTGCGGTTCTTCGACCTCACGACCCACGCTGTCAGGCGCCCACCTTCGGCAGGCCCCCGGGGTTATACCCTTGAAAGCACGCCAGGAACGCACGCCCTCCTATGCCGGAAGTCACATCCGGGCCTTCTGAGGCCCGGGGCGGCTGCGGAACAGGCGCGCGATTGTATATAGATATGGGGCCAGCGGTCAGACCAGGCACTGATCCAGGCCTTGCACCAGGATGTCGCGCGGCAGATCGATGCCGATGAACACCATCCGGCTCTGGCGGGCTTCGTCGGCACCCCATTCCGGGCCGAGGTCGCTGCCCATCAGCTGGTGCACGCCCTGGAAGATCACCTTGCGGTCGGTGCCCTTCATGTGCAGCACACCCTTGTAGCGCAGCATCTTCGGGCCGTAGATGTTGACCACGGCCCCGAGGAAATCCTCCAGCTTGGCCGGATCGAAGGCCTGGTCCGACTTGTAGACGAAGCTCTTCACGTCGTCGTCATGGCGATGGTGGTGCCCACCCGCGTGGTCGTGCGCATGCGACGGATGGTCACAATGCTCGCCGGGCGCATGGTCGTGGCCCGCATGGTCGTCGTCGTCCTTGAGGAAGTCCGGGTCAATGTCGAGCTTGGCATTCAGGTTGAAGCCGCGCAGGTCGAACACGCTGGCCAGCGGCACCTCGCCGAAATGCACCTTCTGTTGCGGCGCGCGCGGGTTCATGTGCTTGAGGCGATGGATCAGCGCATCCGTCTCTTCGGCGGCGACGAGGTCGCTCTTGCTGATGAAGATCTGGTCGGCGAAGCCCACCTGGCGGCGCGCCTCCTGGCGGTCGTCGAGCTGCTGCGACGCGTGCTTGGCGTCGACCAGCGTCAGGATCGAGTCGAGCAGGTAGCTCTCGGCGATCTCGTCGTCCATGAAGAAGGTCTGCGCCACCGGGCCGGGGTCGGCCAGGCCGGTGGTCTCTATCACCACGCGGTCGAAGTCGAGCAGGCCCTGGCGCTTCTTGGCGGCCAGCAATTGCAGTGCCTCGCGCAGGTCTTCGCGGATGGTGCAGCAGACGCAGCCGTTGCTCATCTGCACGATCTGCTCCTTCGACTCGGTCACGAGGATGTCGCTGTCGATGTTCTCTTCGCCAAACTCGTTCTCGATCACGGCGATCTTCTGGCCGTGCGCCTCGGTGAGGATGCGCTTGAGCAACGTGGTCTTGCCGGAGCCGAGGAAGCCGGTGAGGATGGTGGCGGGGATGAGGGCCATAGCAGGACTCCGAGAACGGGAAAGCCGGAAAGTTTAGCGATGCGGCCGGACAGGCGCCGCGGCAGGGTCAAAGCCTACTTGCGCACCACCACGAGGCCTTTCAAGTACTCCCCTTCGGGAAACTCGATCGTCATCGGATGGTCCGGCGCGGCGCCAAGCCGCTCGCTGATGTAGCCGTCCACGCCCGCATCCAGCCCCGCACCGGCCACGATCTTGTGGAACAGGTCGGCGCTGATGCCGCCCGAGCACGAGAAGGTCAGCAGCACGCCGCCCGGCGCCAGCAGCTTGAGGCCGAGCCGGTTGATGTCCTTGTAGGCCCGCGCAGCGCGCTCGGCGTGGGCCACCGTGGGCGCGAACTTGGGCGGGTCGAGCACGATGGCGTCGAAGGTGCGGCCCTCTTCGATGAAGCGGCGCAGCGAGGCGTTCACGTCGGCGTCGATGAAATGCGTGTTCGCGCCCTCGAAGCCGTTGAGCGCCAGGTTGGCGCGGGCGCGCTCCAGCGCCGGCAGCGACGAGTCGATCGAGGTCAGCTCGGCGCCCTCGACCGCGTCGGCGGCCTTCAGACCAGCCAGCGCCGCAACAGTGAAACCGCCCGTGTAGCAGAAGCAGTTGAGCACGCGGCGAAAGCGCCGGTGCTGCGCGATCTCGGCGAAGCGCTGCCGGCTGTCGCGCTGGTCGAGGTAGAAGCCGGTCTTGTGGCCGGTCGCGATGTCGAGCGACAGACGCCAGTCGTGCTCACGGATCACCTGCGCGGTCGCGCCCTCCCCGCGCAGCCAGCCGGTGACCGGCTTCAGCCCTTCGCGCTCGCGACCGCTCGCGTCGGAGCGCTCATAGAGCTTGCTCAGCCCCGTGACGGCCAGCAGTGCATCGGCCAGCACGTCCTTCCAGCGCTCCACGCCGGCAGAACCGAACTGCGCGACCAATGTGTCGCCATAGCGGTCGACGATCAATCCGGGCAGCCCGTCGGCCTCGCCATGCACCAGGCGGATGCCATCACTCTGCAAATCGAAGTAGCTGCGGGCAGCGACCGCGCGGGTGCACAGCGAGGTGAGGAACGCCGCGTCGATGCGCTGCGTCTCGACGAAGCTCCAGGCGCGGGCGCGGATCTGCGAACTCGGGCTGAACGCCGCCCAGGCGAGGAATTGGCCGTCGTTCGATTCCACGCGCACCGTCTCGCCCGGGTCGGCGCCACCGCGTGCAATGGCGGATTCGAAGACCCACGGGTGGCGGCGCAGCAGGGACTTTTCCTTGCCGGGCTTGAGGCGGAGCGTTTTCATTCGTTGTCGTCTT
>CALRYR010000153.1:0-8599 GCA_943372425.1 Variovorax sp. YR752
GCGCGCGGTGGTTGGCGCGGATGGCGGCGAACTCGCCGCGGAAGGTCTTGATCTCTTCCAGACGCAGCCGCTCGGCGTCGAAGCCGTCCGCGCGGCCGCGCACCTGCAGGCCCTCGAAGGCGAGGGACAACGAAAGCTCGCGTTCGTAGTCCGCGCCGCGCCGCCCCTGCACCAGCAGATGCCCGGCCACGCCTTCCTGCGCGCTCGGTGCCGGTACGAAGCGGAAGTCCAGGTCGCCGGCCTTCGCGCCAAAGGCGCACAGCGTGCGCACGGAAACCGATGGGAGCGGGGCCGTGTGGATGTCGTTCGGGGCGGCGGAAGTCACTGGATGAATATACAGCCCAGTGACTGTGTCGGTTCAGCGCTTGGGCCCGACCAACTGCTTCCACGCAGCCGGGTCCTGCGTGCGCAGGTGTTCGAGTTCACGCTTCAACTGCGACAGCCGATCGGTGGCCATCGACTGCTTGATCCCGCGGACCTCGTCCGCGAGCGCCTCAAAGGCCTTGATCCGTGGATCGCCGTGGTCGGCCTTCAACGACGCACACAACACCTCGACCGCTTCGATCACCCGGCCCAGTTGCCGGCCGTAGCTGAGCTTGCCGACGATCGCCTGTTCGACCTCCGGTGCCCGCGAATTCGTGGTGTTGATCACCAGGTTGCCGAAGGTCCAGCCTTGGTTGGGCGCGAAACTCCCGAGCTGGCTGAAGGGAAGCCGCCAATCGAACAGGCTGGCGAATGTCGGCGGCGCGGTGGCGGGCATGGGCATCTCCGGAAGGGGCGCGCGGATGCTCGCACGCCGGACTGGCGACGTCAGCCGGCCGATCGGCCAGGATGCAGCCGTGCTTTCGGCCGAGGGGCCGTGCGTATCAACGGGCCGCCGCGTGCAGCACGCGCACCATCGCGCGTTCCAGCGTCTCGCGGGTGTACGGCTTCTGCAGCAGTTCGCGCCCTGCCGATGCGTCAGCCAGCTCCTGCGAGAAGCCCGACATCAGCAGCACCGGCAACTGCGGCAGGCGCTGCTCCACACGCAGCGCGAGTTCGGTGCCGCGCAGGCCGGGGCCGAGGGCAATGTCGCTGAGCAGCAGGTCGAAGGCGGTGTCGACATCCAGCACCTCGAGCGCGGCTTCCGCGTTGGCGCAGGGCGTGACCGTGCAGCCCATCGCCATCAGGAACTGCTGCGCCACCTGGCGGACTTCGGCGTCGTCCTCGACCAGCAGCACCCGCACGCCGGCAGGCAGCCGGCCGCCCGTGTCGGCGTCGCCGCCCTCGATGTCGTCCTCGTCGCCGAGCTGCGGCTGGTAGAGCGTGATAGCCGTGCCGACGCCCAGCGTGCTGCGCAGGCCGATGGCGCCGCGCGACTGCTTGGCGAAGCCGTAGACGGTCGACAGGCCGAGACCGGTGCCGCGGCCGACGTCCTTGGTGGTGAAGAAGGGCTCGAAGGCGCGTTCCTGCACCGCGTCGGACATGCCGGTGCCGGTGTCGGCGACGGTGATCGCGACGTAGCCGCTCGCCGACGGCTCGGTCGCCTCGGCAAGGAGTTCCGGCGGCAGGGCCGGCACGGTGCGGCAGGTGAAGGCCAGCGTGCCGCCGTTCGGCATGGCGTCGCGCGCGTTGATGGCGATATTGAGCAGGGCCGATTCGAGCTGCACCGGGTCGGCCAGGCAGAGCGCCTCGTCGGCGTCGAGTGCGATCGCGATGCGCTGGTCGAGCGTGCGGCGCAGCATGTCGCCGAGCGAGCGCAGCAGGGCAGCGGCGTCGATCACGGTCGGTTGCAGCACCTGCCGCCGCGAGAAGGCGAGCAGCTTGCTGGTGAGTTCGGCGCCACGGCGCGCGGCGCGCGTGGCGGCGCCCACGAGTTGCTGCACCATCGGGTCGGCCGCGTAGCCGGGCAGATCTTCCAGCACCTGCAGGTTGCCCGAGATCACTGTCAGCAGGTTGTTGAAGTCGTGCGCGATGCCGCCCGTGAGCTGGCCCACGGTTTCCAGCCGCTGCGCGTGGTTCAGGGCCTCTTCGCTCTTCTCGCGCTGCAGCAGCGTGGCCAGGAGGCTGGCGAGCGAATCGAGGAAGCGCAGTTCGTCGTCGCCCACGCGCTGCTGCGCCGCGAAGCGCACGGCCAGGGCGCCGATGGTCCGGCCGCGGTCCGACAGGGGCACGGCCGCGAGATGGACAGCGCCCGCGTCGGCCGATGCGTTCGAGCGTGCGGTGCGGCCAGTCGCGACCACCCGTGCGGCAAGTTCTGCGATGTCGCCGGGTATGGCCTGGGCCTGGTCGACGCGGTCGTCCGACCCGAGGCCGATGCCGGCGGCGATGCGGAAAGCGAGCCCGTCGGGCTCGAGCAGGAGCACCAGCGCGCAATCGGCCTCCAGCGCCGCGGCCGCCATTGACGGGACTTGTGCCAACAGCGCCTGGGTGTCGCGCGCATCGACGGCAAGCCGGCCGAACTGTGCCAGCTGCTCAGCATGGCGCGCACGCTGCAGCGCCTGCTGCACGCGCGGGTAGCTGCCGACATCACGGATCGCCGCGACCACGTAGGGCAGCCCGTGGTCGTGCAGGGGACTCAGGGCGATCTCGACGCGCACCTCGGAGCCGTCGCGCCGCTTGGCGACCAGGTCCATCGCCGCGCCCATGGGCCGCGAGCGCGGGTGCTCGCCGTAGGCGTGGCGATAGGCGGCATGGCGCGGGCGCACCGCGTCGGGCACGAGCGCCTCGACGGGCAGCCCGACCAACTCGTCGCCGGTGTAGCCCAGCAGGTCGAGGGCAAACGGGTTGGCCAGGACGATCGTGCCGTGGGCATCGACGAGCAGGAGCGCGTCGGGGTACGCCACGAAGATCGAGCGAAAGACCTTGCCGTCGTCGGCGTCGTGTCCGAAGGGAATGTGGTCCATGGCGAGGGCCGGCCGGTCAGGCCGTCTCGACCTTGGGCGAGAACAAATAGCCCGCGCCGCGCACCGACTTGATGAGCTGCGGCGCCTCGGCATCGGCTTCGAGCTTGCGCCTCAGGCGGCCGACCTGAACGTCGATCGTGCGATCGAACGGGCCGCCATCGCGCCCGCGGGTGCGCTCCAGCAGATGGTCGCGCGACAGCACGCGGCCGGGCGCATCGGCAAAGGCGAGCAGCAGATCGAACTCGCCGCTGGTCAGCACCACCTCGTGCCCTTGCGGGGCTGTCAGCCGTCGCGCCGCGATGTCGAGTTCCCAGCCTTCGAAGCGCTTGACCGGCGGGTTGGTTGCCGATGAGGCCATCGGAGGTAACGGCGGTACAGCGACGACGCGCCGCAACACCGCCTTGACGCGGGCCAGCAGCTCGCGAAGGTCGAAAGGCTTGGTGACATAGTCGTCCGCGCCCACCTCGAGGCCCACGACCTTGTCGACCGCGTCGCCGCGGCCTGTGACGATCACGAGACCGCATTGCCAGTGCTCGCGCAACTGACGTGCAATCGCAAATCCATCCTCGCCCGGCAACCCCAGGTCGAGCAGCACGAGTGCCGGCCGATCGCCCTCCATGAGTGCGAGCAGATCGGTGCCGCGGTGGACTTGGCTGACCCGAAACCCGTGACTCTGGAGATAGGTGGCCAGCAGACGAGTGATGTCTTCTTCGTCGTCGAGGACGGCCAGATGGGTGGGGGAGGTCACCGCGGCATGTTAGCGCCTAGGCACGGCCGCAGTGGTGTCATTAGCGACCGATTAGTAAGGCCGCAGCGCGGCCTTACCGCCTGCTTACTTCGGCGTGCCGCCCTGCTGCGTCTTGGCCTTGCCGGGCCGACGGGTATCGCGGGTTTCGGCGCGGGCCTCACCAGCGACCGCGGCCCGGTCGGTGCCGATGGCGCCGCCTTCGGGCGTCTTGACCGTATCGTTGGCGGTTGCCGGGCGCGGCACGCCCAACGGGCGCATGTTCTTCTTCGCCTCGGCGGCCTGTTGAGCCGGATCGCGGGCGACACCGGGAGTGTTGGGTGGAACAGCCGCACCGGGTGGGTTGGCCTGGGCCGATGCACCCGTGCTGAAGGCGCCGACGCACGCGGCGGCAAGGATGTAGCTGTAGACAGACTTTTTCATTCGGTAGCTCCAAAAAAAACAAGGTGCGGTCGGGTGACCAGCGGATCGAGAATTCTGAGAATGGGTGCAGCTGCGAGATCGGCAGGTAGGACCGGCGCGCGTCGCTTCGGCGGCGTTCGCCGATCCGGGCCTGTTGCAGGCGCCATCCGACGCCCGGTCAGCCACCGATCCGGCGAAGCCCAGATGCGCTGGCGCGCATTGTTGAATGGACATCCACCTTTTGACCATGGCGTGTAGGCGTTCGAGCCGTTCGCGTCAGCTGCCGGAGCCACGACCATGACCAGTGATGCCATTCACGTCGCCGTTGGCGACCCGACCGTCATGCCAAGCCAACGCTCGGCGCCCAACGAAGGCACCGTTGTTGCCATGGCGCGCGACGACCACGCTTATGCGAGCGTGCATGAACGCGCGACGCGGCTGGCCTTTGCCCAGCGCATCGCGGCGCTCAAGGGTCTCGACTATCGCGGTGCTTATGTGGCCGGTGAGGACTATCAGCAGCCGGTCTATTTCGTGCCGAACGACACGCTGGCCGACATGGGCGAGGCCCAGGCGCTTGGCATCACCGGGCCGCATGATCTTTTCGGCGGCGTGGTGCCTTATCCCTTCGTGCTGACCAAGGCGATCACCCATCCGCTGGTGCATGCCGATGCTGCACGCCCGGCCGGCTGGTCGAACGACTTTGCGGCGCACGTGGCAGGCGCCGTGCTGACCGGCTTCACCGCCTTCTCGCTCGAAGACGCGCGTGCCGCGGGTTGCGCGCTGCTGCGCCTGGGCGCCGTGCGCGTGAAGCCGGTTCGTGCCACCGGCGGGCGAGGGCAGCATGTCGTCGGCGATGCCGATGCGTTGCTGCGCTGTCTCGACGACATGGAAGATGCCGAGCTCGCCACGCACGGCGTGGTGCTCGAGGAGAACCTGACGGACCCGGTGACCTTCAGCGTCGGCCAGGTGGTGGTGGGCGGGCTCACGGCAACGTACCACGGCACGCAGTGCCTCACGCGGGACCGGCACGGGGACCCGGTCTACGGCGGGTCGGACCTGTGGCTGGTGCGCGGCGGTTTCGACGCGCTGCTGGCGACACGGCCGCCCTTCGACGTGCGGCTGGCGATCGACCAGGCGCGGCTTTACCACGATGCGGTGGTTGACTGCTTCCCCGGCTTCTTCACCTCGCGCCTGAACTACGACGTGGCTCGCGGCCGTGGCCCGCTCGGACAATGGCGCTCGGGGGTGCTCGAGCAATCATGGCGGGTCGGCGGCGCCACGGGCGCTGAACTGGCGGCGCTTGAACTCTTCCATCGGCACCCTGAACGCGACCGTGTCCACGTGCGTTGCGTCGAGGTCCACGGCGACCCGGGCGCCCTGCCGCCGGATGCCGTCATCTACTACCAGGGCGAGGTGCCGAACGTCGGCCTGCTCACCAAATACACGCGCATCGATCCACCATGCTGAACACACGACACAACGCCGTCGACATTCCGGTCGACGATCAACACATCGCCGGCACGCTGGTCGCGTCGTCCATGACGGTGCCCGGCGTGCTGCTGGTGCACGGCTGGGACGGCAGCCAGGAGCAGTACATCCGCCGCGCGCACCAGATCGCCGCACTTGGTTGCGTCTGCCTCACCTTCGACCTGCGCGGCCATGCGCGTCATGTCGCCCAACGCCAGCAGGTGACGCGCGAGGACAACCTGCGCGATGTCTTGGCTGCGTACGACGTGCTGGTGAGCCACCCGACGGTCGACCCGGAGTCGATCGCCATCGTCGGCAGCAGCTATGGCGGCTACCTGGCGGCCCTCGTGAGTTCGCTTCGTCCCGTGCGCTGGCTCGCGCTGCGCGCACCGGCGCTCTATCGGGATGGCGACTGGGCGGTGCCCAAGGGCAAGCTCGACCGGGACGATCTCGCGACCTATCGGCGAACCCCCATCGGCGCAGCCGACAACCGCGCGCTGGCCGCCTGCGCCGCATTCAGGGGCGACGCGCTCATCGTCGAGTCCGAGCATGACAAGACGGTGCCGCACCCCGTCGTCGAAAACTACCTCACGGCCTTCAAGCGTGTTCGGTCCGTCACGTACCGGGTCATCTCGGAAGCGGACCACGCGCTGTCGAGGGAAGAATGGCGGCAGTCGTACGGAACGATCCTGGTGTCGTGGATGACGGAGATGACTTTGGGTGCTCGTCACAACACCGCTCCGGTCCGCGTATAGGCCATGCCGGACATGGCGAGTGCCAAATGTTGAGGCACTGTGTCACGAAAGGTGTCTCAACTGTGTCCGTGTCAAGGGTGGATTGTCCCAAGCGCGGAAAAGTCCCTCGGTCTTTGCCTCGTGAGCGCATACAAACCAGTTATCGAATTTCACCGGAGGCGACATGACGGGATCTGGACGATTGGCACTGAGCGTGAACGAGCTGGAAGAGGGCGAGTTTCATTACGTGTTGCTCGAGGCGGTCACGATGCCTGGTGAACTGCTTTGCTTCCGCCCACGCGAGATGGGCGAGAAGGGCCACGACAAGCCGATGGACGCGTGGTTCTCCGGCCTGGGTGTCGTTCGTCGGATCGAGCAGCGCTGAGCACTCGGAGCTGCTTAGAATTCACCGCTTCTTGAATGGCATACCGAAAGTCGACGATGGATTTCGAGTTGTTCGTGGCGTTGTTCTGTGTCATCGGCATCGGTTGGCTCACGATCGTTCCGACCTATCGCGGCTGGGGCTATCTGGAGGAAAAGATGGCCGAGCGCGTCGAGACGACGATCGCCACCCTGGACCAGCCCGACTGAGCCCAGCTCCTCGCCGGGCGGCATGGGCGCCCTGGCGCTCGCCTACGCGCGGAAAATCAGGCCGAACAGGCACGTGGCGAGCACCAGCGCCAGCAGTCTCCACATTTGCTTGCTTTTGGGTCTTCTCGGTATTTTTGGGAGCATCGTTCCCTCTGCATCTGGCATGTTCCCGGTACGGCCGTTGTCCGGTTCCGTACGACGAGCAGAGGTTGTGCATCACCGTCCCATGGCTCGGTGTAATCCTTTGGATTTAAGAGGCTGCCCCACATCGACAACATCGATGTAGGCGGCTGTAGGACAGCTAAGAATCCGTGACATTGGTCACTTAGAGTTTTGCAAGTTGTCCGCATGATGCACACATGCACAAACTCATCGCACTTCTTCTGGGACCGGTGGCAATGGCTGCATTGGTCTACAGCTTTGGATTCGTTTCCATGCTGGTGTGCTTCGCACTGGTCCTGGCGACGATCATGTTCTCCAGCGAGCCGGGCGATGAAGAGTCGATCCGCTTCGCAGCAGCCCAGGCTGCCGGTGAGCCGACCACCTTCATGGGCGGGCTTTGAACGCCGTGTCGCGCCACCGCTGAAGCGGCAGCCAGCCGTCTTCCTCAGGCCGGCTGCGGCTGGGCGTGGCTCAGGGCGGCCTTGGCACGTACCGGCGCGCGACGTGCATCCACCAGACGGGCCGTGAGTTGTGCGGTCATTTCCATCAAGGCGAGATCGCGACGTTTCTCGTCTTCCTTGAGGCCATTGCAGGGCGCATACAGCGTGCCGTAGTTGCGTCCGTCGGCCAGCAGCACCGGGACGCGAATGAAGCAACGGGCGAACGCGCCGAACACCTGCCGGCACACCGCCAGCACATAGACATCCCCCGACGCGTCGTCGTGCAAGCCACCGCGCGGCGAGATGACCGTCGCAGGGCGTACCGATGCATCGTCGTGCAGTTCCGCGACGAACGCGGCGTCGGTGCCATGCTGCTCCTTCAGCAGCGTCAACACCTTGCGCACCGTCTCGTCGGCCATCGGATCCAGCGATTGCGGCGTCGTGACGACCAGGTCGCAGGCGGTCACTTCGAGCGCGCCGATGGCATAGTCGAAATCGAAGGCGTTCTGGGTGTCGGACATGGTGGGCATTCGGAGCGTCGTGCGGATGCCTGTATTGAAACCCGCCGGCGCAAATAAATGAATACCTTCGTCTTCGTTGTAGCGGGCGTATTTCACACAATCGACCATGAAAGTGAACCAAGGTACTCATCAAAGACCCGGTAGCATGCGTCCTGGCCCTGCCGTGTTGGCGGGCCGAGCCACGTGATCGACCGCCATGTCTCCCGAAACCCCTCAGACGCCGAGTTCGTGTCCGTTGTGCCTGGAACTCCTGCAGCACCTGGCTCGCGAGACGCCACCACATGCGTCCTTGCGCTTGCTGAGCGCCACGCCGTGGGCCGACGCGTTGAAGAAGCGTGCGGCCGGTGCGCTGGAAATCTATGTCTGCGAGGCGTGCGGCAAGGAGCGCGTGCGGGATACCAGTCCGACGTATTCGGCGCGCTGGATCTGAGTGTCCCTGGGGGCGCGGGCGCTGACACCGCCCTCGTGTCACCGCAGCCGCCCCGTCAAACGGCATCAGGTTGATCTTGCGCAACCCCGGGGCGCACCGAAAGCGCGACGCTTCGGGCATGTCAAGGAGTACGCCATGACGTGCGCAACCGTCCGCATCATTCGCCAGGAGCACGCCGCGCTGTCCGCGGTCCTGCGCTCGATCGTCCTGCTGCTCGACGAG
>CALRYR010000154.1:0-8576 GCA_943372425.1 Variovorax sp. YR752
GAATCGACCCGGCGAGGAATCAGGAGACTTCATGAAGCAACAGGCCCCATTTGCAGACGCCTTCGGTCCGTTTCAGCAGGCGCTGACGCAAGGCTGGCAGAAGGCGATGGATTCCCTTCCCTCGATGGGCGCTGCAGGCGCCGCGCCCAGCATGCCGCGGCTCTCCTTCGCGCCTGACAAGCTCAAGGCGATCCAGGAACAATACGTCGCCGAGGCCGGCGAGCTCTGGCGCCAGGGCTTCGCCGCCACGCCGGCCGGCGACCGGCGCTTCTCCAACGAAGCCTGGACCCACAACCCGCTGTCGGCCTTTGCAGCTGCGGTGTACTTGCTCAACGCGCGCACGCTGCTCGGCATGGCCGACGCGGTCGATGCCGACGCCAAGACCCGCGCCCGGCTGCGCTTCGCCATCGAGCAATGGCTGGCGGCATCGTCGCCCAGCAACTCGCTCGCCTTCAATGCCGAGGCCCAGCGCAAGGCGCTGGAGACGCAGGGCGAAAGCATCGCCAAGGGCATCCAGAACCTGGTGCACGACGTTCGCCAGGGCCACCTGAGCATGACCGACGAGAGTGCCTTCGAGGTGGGCCGCAACGTCGCGACCACCGAGGGCGCGGTGGTGTTCGAGAACGAGCTGTTCCAGCTGCTCGAGTACAAGCCGCTGACGGCCAAGGTGTACGAGCGGCCCTTCCTGCTGGTGCCGCCGTGCATCAACAAGTTCTACATCCTCGACCTGCAGCCCGAGAACTCGCTGATTCGCTATGCGGTGGAGCAGGGCCACCGCGTGTTCGTGGTGAGCTGGCGCAACCCCGACGAATCGATGCGCGAGTTCACCTGGGACCGCTACATCGAGGATGCGGCCATCAAGGCGATCCACGTGGTGCAGGAGATCGGCGGCCAGGGCAAGGATGGCAAGATCAATGCGCTGGGCTTCTGCGTCGGCGGCACCATCCTCGGCACCGCGCTGGCCGTGCTGGCGGCGCGCGGCGAAACGCCAGCCGCTTCGGTCACGCTGCTGACCACGCTGCTCGATTTCACCGACACCGGCATCCTCGACATCTTCATCGACGAGGCGATGGTGAAGTTCCGCGAGATGCAGATGGGGCAGGGCGGCCTGCTGCCGGGCATGGACCTGGCGTCCACCTTCAGCTTTCTGCGGCCGAACGACCTGGTGTGGAACTACGTCGTCGGCAACTACCTCAAGGGCGAGACGCCGCCGCCCTTCGACCTGCTCTACTGGAACAGCGACGCGACCAACCTGCCGGGCCCGTTCTACGCCTGGTACCTGCGCAACACCTACCTCGAGAACAAGCTGGCGGTGCCGAACGCGCTGACGGTGTGCGGCGAGAAGATCGACCTTGGCCGCATCGACATCCCGGCCTATATCTACGGCTCGCGCGAAGACCACATCGTGCCCATCGGCGGTGCCTACGCATCGACGCAGCTGCTGAGCGGCAAGAAGCGCTTCGTGATGGGCGCGTCGGGCCACATCGCCGGCGTGATCAACCCGCCCGCGAAGAAGAAGCGCAGCCACTGGATCCGCGCCGACGGCAAGCTGCCGGCCACGCACGCCGAATGGCTGGCAGGTGCCGTCGAGCACCCGGGCAGCTGGTGGACCGACTGGTCGCAGTGGCTCAAGCCGCTCGCCGGCAAGCAGATCGCCGCACCCAAGGCGTATGGCAAGGGTCGCGCCTACCCCGCGAGCGAGCCCGCGCCGGGCAGTTACGTCAAGGCGCGAGCCTGACCGGGCATTCCGAGAAAACCTCACTCAATCACGCAACGGAGAACTCCATGGAAGACATCGTCATCGTTTCCGCCACGCGCACGGCCGTCGGCAAATTTGGCGGCTCGCTCACCGGCATTCCCGCCACCGAGCTCGGCGCCCTCGTGATCAAGGAAGCGCTGGCGCGCGCCAAGCTGTCGCCCGAGCAGATCGGCGAAGCCATCATGGGCCAGGTTCTGGCGGCCGGTGCGGGTCAGAACCCGGCGCGTCAGGCGTGGCTCAAGAGCGGCGGCGCCAAGGAAGTGCCGGCGCTCACCATCAACGCGGTGTGCGGTTCGGGCCTGAAGGCCGTGATGCTGGCGGCCCAGTCGGTGGCCACCGGCGACAGCGAGATCGTCGTGGCCGGCGGCCAGGAGAACATGAGCCTGGCGCCGCACGTGCTGCCCAATTCGCGCAACGGCCAGCGCATGGGCGACTGGAAACTGGTCGACACCATGATCGTCGACGGCCTGTGGGACGTGTACAACCAGTACCACATGGGCATCACGGCCGAGAACGTGGCCAAGAAGTACGAGATCAGCCGAGACGCGCAGGACGAGCTCGCGCTGGGCAGCCAGACCAAGGCGGCTGCGGCGCAGGATGCCGGCAGGTTCAAGGACGAGATCGCGGCCGTCACCATCCCGCAGAAGAAGGGCGATGCGGTCGTCTTCGACAAGGACGAGTTCATCAACCGCAAGTCGACGGCCGAAGTGCTCGCCGGATTGCGCCCTGCCTTCGACAAGGCCGGCGGCGTGACGGCCGGCAATGCCTCGGGCCTGAACGACGGCGCGGCCGCCGTGGTCGTGATGACGGCCAAGAAGGCGGCGGCGCTCGGCCTCACGCCGCTGGGCCGCATCGCCAGCTTCGCCACCGTCGGTCTCGACCCGGCCATCATGGGCATGGGCCCGGTGGGCGCGTCGAAGAAGGCGCTCGAGCGTGCCGGCTGGAAGCCCGGCGACCTCGACCTGCTCGAAATCAACGAAGCCTTCGCGGCCCAGGCCTGCGCGGTGAACCGCGAGATGGGCTGGGACGTGAGCAAGGTCAACGTGAACGGCGGTGCCATCGCCATCGGCCACCCGATCGGCGCGTCGGGCTGCCGCATCCTGGTGACGCTGCTGCACGAGATGCAACGCCGCGATGCCAAGAAGGGCATCGCCTCGCTGTGCATCGGCGGCGGCATGGGCGTGGCGCTGACCATCGAGCGTTGAGCGCGACCCCCGGGGCGCCCGCAGCCCCCATCGTCATCGACACCAACATCGTCCTCGACCTGCTGGTGTTCGATGACCCGCGGTGGGCGCCGCTGCGTGCGGCGCTCGCGGCCGGCGAACTTCGGTGGCTCGCGACCGCCGCCATGCGCGACGAACTGCTGCGCGTGCTCGGCTACCCGCTGATCGCGCGGCGCCTCGAGAAGGACGCACGGCAGGCCCAGGCGGTGATGGCCGCCTTCGACGCGCAGGTGCACACGCTAGAGGACGTGCCCGCGCGCGCACGCTTCGTCTGCAAGGACCCGGACGACCAGATCTTCATCGACCTCGCCGTGGCGCAGGCCGCGCGCCTGTTGAGCAAGGACCAGGCAGTGCTGTCGATGCGCAAGCGGCTGGCGACGCTGGGGGTCGAGGTCGCCCCGATCTTCCCGGCTGCCGCATGAACCGTTGACACATAAACATTTGAAAAGTAATGTACTGACGCCGGGCCGTCGGTAGCACCGATGTCCGCCTTTCCTCGTCAAGGAGTGCGTGTACATGAAGATTGCCGTCCTGGGCGGTGGCCATGGCTGTTATGCCGCGGCTGCCGATCTCTCCGAAGCCGGTCACGAGGTCCGGCTGTGGCGCCGTGATGCGGCGGCGCTGGCCGCGGTGCAGGCCGCAGGCTCGATCCGGCTGAAGGACGCCGAGGGCGCGCGCGACGTGCCGATCGCGCTCGCCACCGTCGACATCGCTGCCGCGTTGCGCGAGGCCGAGTTCATCGTGGTCCCGTCGCCCGCCGTCGCACAGGCCGACATCGCACGCGCGATGGCGCCGCATCTCGTCGATGGCCAGGTGGTGTTCCTGCCGCCCGGCACCTTCGGCAGCGTCGTGATGGCCGGGCTGGTGCGCGAGGCCGGCAGCCGTGCCGATGTGGCCTGGGCCGAGACCGGCACGCTGCCCTACCTGGCGCGCAAGCACGGCGAGCGCGAGGTGAATCTCACCATTCGCGCGGTGCGGCTGCCCACCGGGGTCTACCCGGCGCGCAAGGCCGACGCCGCCATCGCGGTGATCCGCAAGGCCTACCCCAGTGTGCACGGCTGCGGCGATGCGCTGTCGGGTGCGCTGATGAATGCCGGCCCGATCATCCACCCGCCCCTGATGGTGATGAACGCGGCGCCGTTGCAGCATTTCGAGCGCTGGGACATCCACAACGAAGGCACGCAGCCCGCGGTGCGCGCCGTCACCGACCAGCTCGACCAGGAGCGCATCGCGGTGCGCGAGGCCTTCGGCTACGGCGGGCCCCATTACCCGCTGCGCGACCACTACGACAACGATCGCTGGATGTACGGCGATGCCCACAAGAAGCTGGTGAAGTCGGGCGACTGGCGAGAACACATCGACCTGCACACCCACCGCTACATCACGGAAGACACGGTGCTGGGGCTGGCCTTCCTCGCTTCGGCGGCGCGCCATGCCGGTGTCGACGCGCCGATCGCGCACGGCCTGCTTGCCATCGTCGGCGGTTTCCTCGGGCGCGACCTGCGCCAGGGACCGCGCAGCTTCGAGGCGCTCGGCCTGGCCGGGCTCGCACCGGAGGCGCTCCGGGCGCGGCTGCATGACGGCGCCTGAGCCCGCGACGCCGCCGCGCTTCGCCGCCGTGGGTGCTGGCCGCATGGGCCGCGGCATCGCGATCGCCTTCGCCTATGCCGGCTACCGCGTGGCACTGATCGACCTGCGCGAGCGCACGCCCGAGGCCTGGCGCACCCTGCACGACGAAGCCCGTGCCGAGATCACGGGCAGCCTGGCCGGCCTGGCCCGGCTCGGCGTGTTCGACGCGGCACAGGTCGATGCGATCGCCGCACGGGTGGAGCTGTTCGACGCCGGCGGCGCCGCTGCAGCGCTCGCCGGCGCGGAGCTGGTCTTCGAAGGCGTGCCGGAAACCCTCGCGGCCAAGCGCGAGGCCTTCGGCCACATCAACGCGCACTGCCGCCCCGATGCCATCCTCACCTCGACCACCAGCAGCATCCTGGTCACGCAGATTGCCGAATTCGTCGAACGGCCGGAGCGCTTCCTGAACATCCACTGGCTCAACCCGGCCTACCTGATCCCCGTCGTGGAACTGAGCCACCATGCGGGCACCGACCCGGTGGTGCTGGCGCGCGCCAAGGCGCTGATGGAATCGATCGGCAAGCTGCCGGTGGTCTGCGGCCCGACCCCTGGCTACATCGTGCCGCGGCTGCAGGCGCTGGTGATGAACGAGGCGGCCCGGATGATCGAGGAGGGCGCTGCCACGGCCGAGGAGATCGACAAGGCCACGCGTTTCGGCCTCGGCCTGCGCTTCGCGGCGCTCGGCGTGGTGGAGTTCATCGACTTCGGCGGCGCGGACATCCTGCACCACGCCAGCCGCGAGATGTCGGCATCGATCGATGCGGAGCGCTACCGCGCGCCGGCGATCCTCGGCCGGATGATGGACGAGGGCCGGCTGGGGCTGAAGACCGGCAGCGGCTTCTACGACTACGTCGGGCGCGACGTCGGCGCCTACCGCAGCGACGTGCTGCTGCGCACCCTCGGCATGCTCCGGCACGCCGGGCTGTGGCAGCCGCCGGCCGAGCGCACGCGGGACTGATGCCGATGCCGCCCATCCGCCGCGCCTTCGCAGACCTCTCCGTCGGGCAGGTGCACTACGCGCACTGCGGCGATGCCGAACGGCCCGCGGTGCTGCTGCTCCACCAGACGCCGCGCAGTTGGGCCGAGTACCGCGCCGTGCTGCCGCTGCTGGGCGCGCGCTACCGCGCGATCGCGATGGACACGGTCGGCTTCGGCGACTCCTGCGCGCCGCCCTGGCCGCCGAGCATCGAGGCCTGGGCCGCCGTCGCGGTGGAACTGCTCGATGCGCTGGGCATCGCACGCGCGCATGTCGTCGGGCATCACACCGGCGGCGTGATCGCCGTGGAACTCGCCGCCGCGCATGCGGCACGCGTCGGGCGGCTGGTGCTCTCGTCGACGCCTTTCACCGGTGAAGCCTTCCGGCGTGCGCGGGCCGACCGGCCGCCGATCGACGAGGTGGCGCCCAGCGACGACGGGACCCACCTCGCCGCGTTGTGGCAGAAGCGGCAGGGCTTCTACCCGGCGCAGCGGCCGGACCTGCTGGAGGCCTTCGTGGCCGATGCGCTCAAGATCTCCGGGCCGCTCGAGGGCGGCCACCGCGCGGTGGCGCAGTACCGCATGGAAGACCGCATCGCCCAGGTGCGGCAGCCCGTGCTCCTGCTGCGCGCGCCGTCCGACCCCTTCGCATCACCGCACGCGGCTGAACTGGGGGCCCACCTCGCCGATGCGCGCATCGTCGACATCGAAGGCGGCATGGTGCCGCTGCCGGACCAACTGCCCGCGGCCTTCGCACAGGCGGTGCTCGACTTCCTCGACGCTGCGCCCTGAGCGGCACCAGCGTTCAGCCGCTCAGTCGTCGTCGTCCGTCACCTCGGGCGCTGCGCTCTCGTGCAGCTCGATCATGCGGCGCAGCGTGTTCTTCAGCGCCTCGGCACTCTTCAGGCCGAAGGGCTCGAGCACGCGCCGCTCATGCTCGGTCGCGAGTTCCATCAGATGCTTCACGGTGCGCTCGCCGTCATCGGTGATGCGCACCAGCGTGATGCGGCGGTCACTGTCATGGGGCAGCCGCTCGACATGGCCGGCGGTCGCCATGCGGTCGAGCATGCGCGTGACCGTCGGTTGCTTCATCACCGCGACCTGCGCGAGCCGGCCGATGCTGAGCGCCTGGCCCCCGGCCAGCGAGGCCATCACACGCCACTCCGACACCGAAAAACCGTGTTCCCGCGCGACCTTGTGGAACTCCGAGGAGATCAGGTGGCTGGCCTGCGCCAGCAGCGCCGGGAGGTAGTCATCGACGAAGCGCAGGGGCGCGGGCTGGGCGGGCACGGTGCTTGCTCGTCTAGGGTTATTCATGATTGTGGATAGATTCACATCTAAAGAATATACGCCCATCGCGCATCGTTGCGCGCGGGCTTGCATGGAGCATCATGGCTGAACGTTCGTTTGTCGAAGAGGTCAAGAAGCTGCGGCTCGGCGCTGGCGAGGTCTTCAGTGGCGAAGGCATCCTGGCGGTGACCAAGGCACTGCTCGAATCGGGCGTGGCCTATGTCGCGGGCTACCAGGGCGCGCCGATCTCGCATCTGATGGACGTGCTGGCCGACGCGCAGGACATCCTGGCCGAGCAGGGCATCCGTTTCGAGAACAGCGCCAGCGAAGCGACCGCGGCCGCCACGCTGGCCGCCTCGGTCAACTATCCGCTGCGCGGCGCCGTGACCTTCAAGGCGACGGTCGGCACCAATGTGGCGTCCGACGCGCTGGCCAACCTGGCTTCCGGCGGCGTCACCGGCGGCGCGCTGGTGATCGTGGGCGAGGACTACGGCGAAGGCTCCTCGATCATGCAGGAGCGCAGCCATGCCTTCGCGATGAAGTCGCAGATCTGGATGCTCGACCCGCGGCCCAACCTGCCCTCGATCGTCGAGGCGGTGAAGCAGGGCTTCGAGCTGTCCGAGGCGAGCCACACCCCGGTCATGCTGCAGCTGCGCATCCGTGCCTGCCACGTGCACGGCCAGTTCATCGCCTCCGACAACCGCGCACCGTCGTTCACCCTGAAGCAGGCGCTCGAGCAGCCGCAGCGCGACGTCTCGCGCATCGTGCTGCCACCGGCGAGCTTCGTGCACGAGCAGGAGAAGGTCAACGATCGCTGGCCCGCCGCGGTGCGTTTCATCGAGGAGCGCGGCCTCAACGAGTTCTTCGCGGAAGATGCGGGTGATCTCGGCATCATCGTGCAGGGCGGCAACTACAACACGCTGATGCGCGCGCTGGAGCGCGTCGGCCTCGCCGACGTCTACGGCAACTCGCAGGTGCCGCTCTACGTGATGAACGTCGCCTACCCGGTGATCGACAGCGAGGTCGTGCGCTTCTGCCGCGGCAAGCGCGCGGTGCTGCTGGTGGAAGAGGGTCAGCCCAACTTCATCGAGCAGAACGTCGCCACGATGCTGCGGCAGGCCGGCTGCGACACCGCGCTGCACGGCAAGGACCTGCTGCCGGTGGCCGGCGAGTACACCGCCGCCGTGCTGCTGAAGGCCGCACGCGCCTTCTTCGAGCGCTACGAGCGCATCGCGCCGGTGCCGGTCGTGCCGGTCGCACGCAAGGTGATCCCGCTGACTGCGGTGGCGTCGATCGGCGTCGACCAGGCGCCGGAACCCGCGCTCGCCCCGATCGACGACACGGTGCATGCCCGCCCGCCGGGCTTCTGCACCGGCTGCCCGGAGCGGCCGATCTTCAGCGCCATCAAGCTGGTCGAGCGCGAGCTCGGCACGCACCACATCAGCGCCGACATCGGCTGCCACCTGTTCTCCATCCTGCCGCCCTTCAACCTCGGCAACACCACCATGGGCTACGGCCTCGGTGCGGCTGGTGCCGCGGCGCTCAATGTGCCGGCGGGCAAGCGCGCCATCTCGGTGATGGGCGATGGCGGCTTCTGGCACAACGGCCTGACCAGCGGCGTCGGCAACGCCGTGTTCAACCAGACCGACAACCTGCTGCTGGTGGTCGACAACGGCTATTCCGCGGCCACCGGAGGCCAG
>CALRYR010000155.1:0-8575 GCA_943372425.1 Variovorax sp. YR752
CGCAGCCAAAGAAAAAGGCCGCTCGAAAGAGCGGCCTTTTTTCATTGGTGACCCGCTGCACTCGCGTGCAGCGAATCGGGGCTTACATGTCCATGCCGCCCATGCCGCCCATGCCACCCATGCCGCCCATATCAGGCATGCCGCCGCCGGCGCCGGCTTCGTCCTTCGGTGCTTCGGCGACCATGGCTTCGGTCGTCAGCAGCAGCGAGGAGACCGATGCAGCGTTCTGCAGCGCGGTGCGGGTGACCTTCGTCGGGTCCAGGATGCCCAGTTCGAGCATGTCGCCGTACGTGTCGTTCGCAGCGTTGAAGCCGTAGTTGCCCTTGCCGGCCAACACAGCGTTCACCACCACCGAAGCTTCGCCGCCGGCGTTGTTCACGATTTCGCGCAGGGGCGCTTCGACAGCCTTGAGCACCAGCTTGATGCCGGCGTCCTGGTCGGCGTTGTCGCCCTTGATCGACTCGCCCACAGCTTGCTTGGCACGCAGCAGAGCCACGCCGCCGCCAGCCACAACGCCTTCTTCCACAGCAGCGCGGGTGGCGTGCAGGGCGTCTTCGACGCGGGCCTTCTTTTCCTTCATTTCGACTTCGGTGGCAGCGCCAACCTTGATTACGGCAACACCGCCGGCCAGCTTGGCCACGCGCTCTTGCAGCTTTTCACGGTCGTAATCGCTCGAAGCTTCTTCGATCTGCACGCGCACTTGCTTGACGCGGGCTTCGATGTCAGCAGCAGCGCCAGCGCCGTCGATGATGATCGTGTTTTCCTTGCCGACTTCGATGCGGGCTGCCGAGCCGAGGTCGGCCAGGGTCACCTTTTCGAGCGTCAGGCCGACTTCTTCAGCGATGACCTTGCCGCCCGTCAGGATGGCGATGTCTTCCAGCATGGCCTTGCGGCGGTCGCCGAAGCCAGGTGCCTTGACGGCCACGACTTTCAGGATGCCGCGGATCGTGTTCACGACCAAAGTCGCGAGGGCTTCGCCTTCGACTTCTTCGGCAATGATCAGCAGCGGACGGCCCGACTTCGCGACTTGTTCCAGTGCGGGAAGCAGGTCACGGATGTTGCTGATCTTCTTGTCGTAGAGCAGAACGAACGGGTTGTCGAGAATCGCCGATTGCTTTTCCGGGTTGTTGATGAAGTACGGCGACAGGTAGCCGCGGTCGAACTGCATGCCTTCGACGACGTCGAGTTCGCTGTCGAGCGACTTGCCGTCTTCGACGGTGATGACGCCTTCCTTGCCGACCTTGTCCATCGCGTCAGCGATGAGCTTGCCGATGGTTTCGTCGCTGTTGGCCGAGATCGAACCGACTTGGGCGATTTCCTTCGACGTCGTCGTGGGCTTCGATGCCTTCTTCAGCTCGGCGACCAGGGCGGTGACCGCCTTGTCGATGCCGCGCTTCAGGTCCATCGGGTTCATGCCGGCCGCGACCAGCTTGAAACCTTCGCGAACGATGGCTTGAGCCAGAACCGTGGCGGTCGTGGTGCCGTCACCAGCGTTGTCGCTGGTCTTGGAAGCCACTTCCTTCACGAGCTGGGCGCCCATGTTCTGCAGCTTGTCCTTGAGTTCGATTTCCTTGGCGACGGACACACCGTCCTTGGTCACCGTGGGGGCGCCGAACGAACGCTCGAGCACCACGTTGCGGCCCTTGGGGCCCAGGGTCACTTTGACGGCGTTGGCCAGGATGTTGACACCCTCGACCATGCGTGCGCGGGCTTCACCGCCGAAGACTACGTCTTTTGCTGCCATGTTGATTTACTCCGAATGGGATGGGTTGATTACTTCTCGACGACTGCGAACAGGTCGTCTTCCTTCATGACCAGCAACTCGTCGCCGTCGACCTTGACGGTCTGGCCCGAGTACTTGCCGAACAGGACGCGGTCGCCGACCTTGACGGTCAGTGCGGTCAGTTCGCCCTTGTCGGTGCGCTTGCCCGGGCCAACGGCCAGGACTTCGCCTTGATCGGGCTTTTCGGCGGCTGCGTCGGGGATGACGATGCCAGAGGCGGTCTTGGTTTCGCTGTCAACACGCTTGACGATCACGCGATCGGCCAAAGGACGAAGTTTCATTGCATCTCCTGGATATAGAAACGGGGGTTGGTTTCGGGCGCAGGCCATGAGCCGGCACGCCACCGCCAGAAACCCGGGTTGTTAGCACTCGGGTTCGACGAGTGCTAATGATAAGGGCATTTGTGCGGGTTTCAAGGGGTGGGGCGCGTCGACGCGAGCAGAGGCCACAACAACCTCGACTTGATAGGATGCCCCGATGCCCAACACCACGACCCCCACCGCCGAGATGAGCCCCGCCGCAAAGCGAGCACTGGCGGATTTCGCAGTTCAACTGCGCAGCGACGGGCTCAGGGAAGCGCTGGCGACGCTGCTGCGCAAGACCGACTATCGCTTCATCGGGATCTGGCGCTTTCAGGACGGCAAGGCCAGTGCGGCTGTTCACTACGACCGTGAGAACCCCGACGACCTGACGGCGACGGAAGTGCCCGACAACGCCACTTACTGCTGCTTCGTCAGGGAGACCGGCGCGCCTTTCAAGACCCCGAACGCCATGGTCGACGAGCGGCTGGCTGCGCATCCGGCGCGTGCTTCCGTGCTCGCCTACTGCGGGGTGCCGGTGATGGATGCCTCCGGCGTGCTGCTCGGAACGCTGTGCCATTACGACGTGGTGCCGCGAGACGCCGAGCAGATCGACGTCCCGGCGATGCTGAGCATCGCCAGTTACATCGGACTGGGCGGGCACGTCCCGCCGTATCCGAAGGCGTAGGCCGAGAGCGTGGGCGGGGGTGCGGGCGCCATGCGGCGCCCGGAAGCGGTCAGGCGGCCGCCGTCATCTCCGACATCAGCTCTTCCTTGCGCGCCTGGAGCTGATCCCGCATCGCCACCAGGTCGAGCTTTCGCGCTGCGCGCGCCTTGACGAAGATCTCGTTGCGCTCTTCCTTCACGTGGTGGTCGATGTACTCGCCGAGCACGATGACCTTGGCGCACCACTTGGAATCGTTCTCGTCGCCCTCCTGGATCTGCGCGATGAGGTCCTTGGCGCTCGCATGCTCCACCTCGGCCTCGTCGAGCAGGTCATCCGCCTTGACGGCAGCGCGGAGCGCCGGGTAGAAGATTTCTTCCTCGATCTGTGCGTGGACCGTGAGCTCCAGGCAGATCTGGTCGGCCAGTTGACGCCGCTTCGCGGGCGCCGTCTTGGCCTTCGATTCCGCCAGCGGCTCGAATTCCTTGAAGAGCTTCTTGACGTTGCGATGGTCTGCATCCAGCAGGCTGCAGGCATCGGCGGGGACGCGGGTGGTTGTCATGTTTGGGCTCCGTTGTTGTCGTGGGATGTGGAACATCCGACAGCGCCGGCGTGCGCTGCGTAGGAATTCGGCGGGACATCGCGTGCAGCGCGCCGCATGCCCCGACGAACACGCGAAGCCCTGGCGGTCCGTCAGCCGCGCACCCACAGCCCGTGCGGCGCCTGCTTGGCGGCCTTCTTCGCATGCGCGGCCTCGCTCGCGATGTCCTCGGTGTGTTGCGCCGTGCCCGGCGCGACCGGCACGGCGCCGATGGACAGCGTGGTGAGGGGCGTGAAGCGCCGCACGCCGTAGCGGTCTTCGGCCTCCAGGCCGCCGGCCTGCCGGGCCGCATCATCGTAGAGCGAGCGGGCGGCGGCATTGAAGCTGCCGATCAGGTCCGTGCAGCGCTCGCGCCAGTCGGAGCTCTGGAACAGGATCAGGAAATCGTCGCCCCCGATGTGGCCGACGAAATCGACGTACGGGTCGGCATGGGCGACGGCCAGCCGGGCGAGCAGGCGGATCATCTCGTCGCCGCGCCAGTAGCCGAAGTGGTCGTTGAAGACCTTGAAGTTGTTCAGGTCCGCGTAGCAGGCCACGAAGCCCGCGCGGCTCTCCAGCAGCCGCTGGATGTGCAGGCTGATGGGAATGTTCCCGGGGAGGAAGGTCAGCGGATTGGCGTGCCGCGCCGCCTCCACCCGCGCCTCGGTGACGGCACGCACCAGCTGGTCGCCGGTGCCGAGCCCCACGTAGCGTGAATGCTCGGTGACGATGAAGCCTTCGCGCAGATAGGCCTGGTCCTCCGACGTGAGGATGCCCAGCAGGCGCTCGACGCTGTCGTCGAGTTCGACGACACGCGGCGTCGGGTTGCCGTAGCTCAGGCAGGGCCGGCGTCCGTGGACCTCGCGGAAGTAGAGGCGCGAGTAGTCGCTCATGAACGACTGCCGGTTGATCAGCGCGATTGGACGGCCCGCGTCGACGATGGGGAGCGCGTGCAATTCGCTGTGCGCCTGGAAGACCCGGGCCACCTCGTCGATGACCGTCGCGGGGTGGAGGGCCGGTGCGTCGATGACGGCGATGCCTCGCAATGCCGCAGGCTGCCCCTGGCGCGTGGGATGCGGCACGACCGGCACCCGTCGGTCGTCGATGGCTTCGCTGACCAGCGCGGGCACTGCCCTCTGCAGGGCGCGCTGCGGGCGGCCGAACCAGTAGCCCTGGCCCAGGTCCACCCCGAGTTCGCGCAGCACGCCCATGTCGCGCGAGTTCTCCACGCCCTCGGCCACCAGGCGGGTGCCGAACGCCTGCGCAAGGCCGACGACCATGCGCACCAGCGCCACGCGCTGCGGCTGGTCGGAGATCCCCTGGACGAAGGATTTGTCGATCTTCACGAAGTCCGGCTGCAGGTCGGTCCAGCGGCGCAGGTTGGAATGGCCTTCGCCGAAGTCGTCCAGCGCGAGGCCGGCCCCTGTCGCGCGCAACCGCTTGACCGCCTGGCCGAGCGCCTCGGCGGGGCGTTCCGCGGCGCTTTCGGTGAGTTCGACGACGAGCGATCCAGCCGCCACACCGTACAGGGCGACCTGCGCCTCGAACCACGTCGCGCCGCCATCCACGCCGGACATGGCCTGTACCAGCGCATCGGCACTCATGTTGACGAACAACCGGCTGGGCGAGCCGTCCGGGCGCCAATGCGCCAGGATGGTCTCGACGCAGCGCAGTTCGAAGCGGGTGAGGCAGCCATTCGCACCGGCCCATGCCAGGAGCGCCGGCGCGCCGTGAAGGGGCGTGCCCTCGGGCCCGCGGATCAGCGCCTCGTAGCCGACGACCGCGCCCGCACCGAGGTCGACGATCGGCTGGAACACGGGATGGAGGTCGGGAAGATCGAGGGCGTTGGCTCGCCCTGTAGGCTGTTCGTTCATCGAGGTCCGTTACCGAAGAGCCGACAGCTTCGCCTGCAGGCATGACAAAGCACTACTGGCGGGCCTGCCAACCCGCCATGGTTAACGCTTTATGTTGAGTTTCGTGCAATTGTCCCGCTCCGCTATCCTGCCCGCAGACCCCGCCCCCACCGCATGCGAATCCACGAACTCAAACAACGACTCCGCGCCGCCGGTGCCGGACCGAGCCACGAGCAGCGCATCCTGCGGCTGTGGTCGCATGCGCAGCCGCGCGACAGCGGCCGCCGCTTGCCGGGCACCTTCTTCCCGGCGTCGCTCATGGCGGCCTTGCCGGCCATCGAGGCCGAACTGGCGGGGCTGGCGCGCATCCATGCGGTCCATCCGGGGGCCGATGGCTCCGAGCGGCTGCTCGTCGCGCTGGCCGACGGGCAGACCGTCGAGAGCGTGCTGCTGCCGCGCGACGGGCTGTGCGTCTCGTCGCAGGTGGGGTGCGCCGTCGGCTGCCGCTTCTGCATGACGGGGCGCGACGGCCTGCTGCGCCAGGTCGGCAGCGCCGAGATCATTGCCCAGGTGGCGCTCGCGCGGCTGCGCCGACCGGTGCGAAAGGTCGTGTTCATGGGCATGGGCGAGCCGGCCCACAACCTCGACAACGTGATGGAGGCCATCGAGCTGCTCGGCACGGTGGGCAACGTCGGCCACAAGAACCTGGTGTTCTCGACCGTCGGCGATCCGCGTGCGTTCGAGCGGCTGCACCGCGAGCGCGTCAAGCCCGCGCTGGCGCTGTCGCTGCACACGACCCGGGCCGAGCTCCGGCGCGAGCTGCTGCCCCGCGCGCCGGCCATGACGCCCGAGGACGTGGTCGATGCCGGCGAGCGTTATGCCCGCGCCACCGGCTACCCGATCCAGTACCAATGGACGCTGCTCGAAGGCGTGAACGACGGCGAGGACGAGATCGA
This sequence comes from Variovorax sp. YR752, assembly GCA_943372425.1. GTDB lineage: Bacteria > Pseudomonadota > Gammaproteobacteria > Burkholderiales > Burkholderiaceae_C > Variovorax. The sequence continues at coordinate 6,136 of CALRYR010000155.1, forward strand.
AGGCATCGTCCGGTTGCTGTCGGGCAAGTTCGGCGTGCTCAACATGATCCCGTTCAACGCCGTCGACGGCGTGGCCTTCAGCCGCCCCGCGCTCGAGCGCTGCGAACAGATGGCGCGCACGCTGCATGCGCGCGGCATCCTGACCAAGCTGCGCCACTCGGCCGGGCAGGACATCGATGGCGGCTGCGGCCAGCTGCGTGCGCGAGCGGCCGAGTCACCGCTGGTGTTTCGACGCTCGGCAGATCGCGTCTGACGTCCGGCGTGCCTGTGCGCACCGCGCATCGGGCCGCCGTCCGACATGGGGGCTGTGCTGCGGCACTGAGCCTGCGGTGGAACCTTCTTTGAACCCACCAAAAGGAATTCCACCATGAGTGCAGACGATTTCGACCGCCGCAAGAACGACGACAGCGGCAAACCCAACCCGGTGATCAATGCGGTCTCCAACGTGGTCGCAGCCATCCGCGCCGATGACGACATGCTCGACCTGGCGAAGGCGCACGAGTCGCTGAACCCGAAGGCCATCGAGAAGCTCGACGTGGCCGAAGCGCGCCGCCAGCCGACGGCCGCCGACGCGGTGAACGCCTTGTTGCAGCAGCAGGGCCGCTCGACGAACCCGGCCGAGTTGGTGCCCGGCGTGCGCACCAGCGAGACGACGGTCGATGGTGCCGCCGGCCCGTTGCCAGCGACGGTCTACACGCCCGAAGCGGGCGCAGCGGCAGGCCCGCTGCCGGTGGTGCTGTACTTCCACGGCGGTGGCTGGGTGATCGCCGACCGCAAGGTCTACGACGGTGGCGCGCGCGGCCTGGCCAAGGCATCGGGTGCCATCGTGGTGTCGGTCGACTACCGCCAGGCGCCGGAGCACCGATTTCCCGCGGCCTGGGACGACGCGCTCGCGGCCTACCGTTGGCTCACGACGAATGCGGCAAGCCTCGGCGGTGACCCATCGCGCCTCGCACTGGCCGGCGAAAGCGCAGGCGGCAACCTGGCCGTGGCCACGGCCATCGCCGCGCGCGACGCGGGCCTGCCCCGGCCCTTGCACGTCGTGTCGGTGTACCCCGTGGCGCAGACCAGCCTGAACACCGAGTCTTACATCGAGAACGCCATCGCCAAGCCGCTCAACCGGGCCATGGTGAAGTGGTTCGTCGACCACCTCATCCGCAGCGAAGACGACCTGAAGGACACGCGCCTGCAGCTGATCGAGGCCGACCTGGCCGGGCTGCCACCGGTGAGCATCGTCAACGCGCGGCTCGACCCGCTGCGCAGCGACGGCGCCAAGCTGGAGGACGCGCTGAACACGGCCGGCGTGCCGGTGGAGCGCCGCGAATACGAAGGCGTGGCGCACGAGTTCTTCGGCGCCGCCGCAGTGCTCGACAAGGCCCGCCAGGCCCAGGCCTTTGCAGGCGAACGCCTCCGCGCAGCGTTCGCGGCCTGAGCCTCAGCGGGGCCTGCCGGCCCCGTCGATGGCGCCCTGAAGATAGGGTGCCGTCCGGCTTCCCTTCGTCTTCGCCACGTCGTGGGGTGTGCCACAGGCGACCAGCTTCCCACCGGCTTCGCCCGCGCCCGGCCCCAGGTCGATCACCCAGTCGCTGCCGGCGACCACGCGCATCTCGTGCTCGATCACGACGACGGTGTTGCCGGCATCGACCAAGGTGTGCAGTTGCACCATGAGCTTGTCGACATCGGAGGGGTGCAGCCCGGTGGTGGGCTCGTCCAGCACATACAGCGTCTCGCCGCGCTGCGCCCGCTGCAGTTCGGTCGCGAGCTTGATGCGCTGTGCCTCGCCGCCCGACAGTTCCGTCGCCGGCTGCCCGAGTCGCAGGTAGCCCAGCCCGATCAGGCGCAGCAGGGCGAGCGGGCGCTGCACGGTCGGTTCGTCCGCGAAGAAGTCGTGCGCCTCGTCGACCGTCATGCCCAGCACGTCGGCGATGTTGCGATCGTTCCATCGCACTGCGAGCGTTTCCTCGTTGTAGCGGGCGCCGTGGCAGGTGGGGCAGGGCGCATACACGCTGGGCATGAAGAGCAGCTCGACGCTGACGAAGCCTTCGCCCTCGCAGGTCGTGCAGCGCCCCTTGGCGACATTGAACGAGAAGCGGCCGGCATCGTAATGGCGCTTGCGCGCTGCCGGCGTGGCGGCGAAGAGCTTGCGCACCGGGTCGAACAGGCCAGTGTAGGTCGCGAGGTTGGAGCGCGGCGTGCGCCCGATGGGCTTCTGGTCGACGCGCACCAGTCGGCGCACGCGCTCAATGTCGCCGCCGAGCCGGCCCGCCGTGGCCGCCGTGGCGAGCGAGGCGCCCGGCATCCCGTCGCTGGCGCCCTCGTCGTCGGCCTCGGGTGGCTCGTGCCCGAGATGGGCCGACACCAGGTCGATCAGCGCCTGGCTCACCAGGCTCGACTTGCCCGAGCCGGACACGCCGGTCACCGCGGTCAGCACGCCCAGGGG
>CALRYR010000156.1:0-8511 GCA_943372425.1 Variovorax sp. YR752
GGCGAAACTGCCCGCGCCGCGGCGCCGGAGTTCGGCCTCCAGCGCGTGCGCCACACCGCGTGCGGACTTGTCGCCGCGGAGCGCGCGCTGGCGCCATTCCTGCGCATGGAGCGTCAGGTCGTCATCGTTCAAATCACCGATCGCTGTCATGCGTCGATTGTGCCGTTGTCGGGAACTTTTCCTGCAGGGATCGCCCTGATGCTGCGCCGATAATCTTTCCGCATACCGCCCCACGGCGCCACCTTTCGGTGGCGTTCCCATGGGTTCCACCGGGCCGCTGGCCTGCACCGTTTTGTTCCAAGCTGCCATGACGCTTCGGGTCTTTCTGATCGAAGACAACCCTGCCATTCGCGACCTCCTGGTGGGCCTGCTCGAGGATTCCACCACCTGCGAGGTGATCGCCATGGCCGAGTCCCAGGACGAGGCGCTGCACTGGCTCGCGCGCAACCGCGACGGCTGGGACCTGCTCGTGGCTGACCTGTTCCTGGTCGAAGGTTCGGGAATGGAGGTGGTCAAGGCCTGCGCCCGCCGGCTGCCGCATCAACGTGTGGTCGTGCTGACCAACTACGCCGATGCCGCCAACGACCGCGCCCTGTCGCAAGGGGCCGACGCCGTGTTCGACAAGACCGGCCAGTTCGAGGACTTCCTGGCCTATGCCAGCGAGTGCGCCGAGGCCGGTGCGCAACGCCGGTGAAGGCGACGCTGGCGCTGATCCAGGCACACCACGCACGGCAATCGCTCAGGACACCTGCTGGTTCAGCGGCACGCGGTCGTCGAAGGGCGGTTCGTCGTCGTGCGTGCTGAAGGCGCCGGCGATCAGGCCCGTCAGGTCCGACGTGCGGAACGCCAGCGACAACACGGTCGCGAGCGACAACAGCTTCCAGGGCTTGATGACCATCAGCAGCGCGCCGGTGCCGGCGCCATACGCCATCAACCGACCGGGCTGCCGCTCGGCCATGTGTTCCAGGAATGGGCGTCCCAGGTCGACGGCACTGTTGAGCGGGTGCCGCGACCACCAGCGGGCGAGCACGCCACGCCGTGTCGTCGGGCGCGGCGGCGGGACGCCACCACTGACTTCGCGCGTGGACACGAGTTGCGGCGCGACGGCGTCGCTCGGTGCGATGTCGTGGTAGCCCATGGCTTCGAGCAGCTCGGCGCGGGACAGCGCGAGCTTCTGCTTGGGCGTCAGCGGGAGCGAAGTCTTATCCACGGCGGGCCTCCTTGACGGTACGCAGGACGGCGAAGTCTGCTTCGAGTTCGTCCTTGACATCCTGCACGTCGTCGCGCACCGACGCCTTCATCGCGACCATGGCGCCCACGGCCGTGAGCAGCCAAGCCACCCCCGGCACCGCGACCAGCGCCCAGTGGTAGCCCTGCAATGCGCCGAGCATCAGGGCGATGCCGGTCAGCCCGAGGGCCAGCAGCAGCGCCACCAGAGCGACGACCGCGCCCGCGGCCTTGTAGACGATGGAGCGCCCGGCGTCGCCCAGCTCCTTCTTCACCAGCTCGACATGGTTGCGCAGATGGGTCGCGACCAGGTCGGGGCGCCGCAGCGCCGTCATGTAAATCGGATGGATCATCGGCTCAGCTCCGGCGCCCGCGCAACGCCGACATCAGGATGCCCGTGAGCAGCGCACCACCGGCCACCGCCATCAATGTGGCTTTGACAGGTTCTTTGGCGATGTATTGGGTGCACGTGTCCTGGGCCGTCGCGACCTTGTCTTGCAGCACGCCGAGCTTCTGGTTCGCGGCATCGACCGCGCTGCGCACATACGCCTTGCCGGTCGCGGCGGCATCGCGTGCGGTGTCCCTGGCGTCCTCTGCCACACCCTTGGCGGTGTCGAGCGCTTCGGCGCCGGCGAACCGGGCGTCCTGCAGGTGCGGGCGCAGCGAGGCGGCCGCTTCCTGGCCGATGGCGCGGGCCTCGGCGGCGTGGCCCTGCACGGCTTCCATCGCGTCGTGGCCGGTTTGCCGCGCCTCCGCTGCGACTTCGGAAGGGGTCTTGATGTATTCGTTCGCCATGGCAGCACCTTTTGTCGTTTCCGGGCGGCCCCGCGCCGCCCATCACGCAGTGTGCGCAGCATCGGCCCGTGCGCGTGTCGGCGACAGAACGCCTTGCACGTAGGCGAATTGCCGTGACGCGGCGCCTGGCGCCAAACCGCTCAGGCGGCGAGTTCGCGCGTGAGCTGTGCCGCCGGGATCGCGCGGCAGCCGGTGGCGTTCTGGCCCGACCACAGCGTGGAGAAGTCGTCGCGGCCCAGTTTCTCCGCGGCCGCCTTCAACGGGGCCAATGCGGCGGTCGCCAGCGGAAAGGCCGGCGGCGCGTCGCTCAGCGGGCCGAGCGCGTCCAGCAGGCGGTTGCGCATGCCGCGGGCCGGTCGACCGGTGATGAGGTTGGTAAGCACCGTGTGCTCCGCGCGCGGGCTGGCCAGGGCGGCACGGTGCAGCGGCGTGGTGGTCGCCTCCGGGCACAGCAGGTAGCTGGTGCCGACCTGCACACCCGCCGCACCGAGCGCCATCGCGGCCGCCACGCCCCGCGCGTCGGCGATGCCGCCTGCGGCGATCACCGGCAGCTTCACCGCGCGCACGATCTGCGGCAGCAGTGCCATCGTGCCCACCTGCGTCGTGAGGTCGTCGCTCAGGAAGATGCCCCGGTGGCCGCCGGCTTCCAGGCCCTGGGCGATGACGGCGTCGGCGCCGTTCGCCGCGAGCCAGCGCGCCTCTTCGACCGTCGTGGCCGACGCCAGCACCTGGGCGCCCCAGGCCTTCACGCGGGCCAGCAGCGCAGGCGACGGCAGGCCGAAATGAAAGCTCACCACCGGCGGCTTGAAGGCCTCGAGCAGGTCGGCGGCCTCGGCATTGAAGGGCGTTCGTCCGCCACCCGCCGGCACGGTGGCCGGGTCGATACCGAATTCCGCGTAGTAGGGCGCCAGCGCGGCACGCCAGGTCGCCTCGCGCGCCGCGTCGGGTACCGGCGGCACGTGGCAGAAGAAGTTGACGTTGTACGGCCGCGTGGTCTGCGCGGTGATCGCCTGCAGTTCGCTGCGCAGCGCATCGGGCGTGAGCATGGCGCACGGCAGCGAGCCCAGCCCGCCCGCATTCGATACCGCGATGGTCATGGCGCTGCCTTGCACGCCGGCCATGGGCGCCTGGATGATCGGCAGGTCGATGCCGAAGAGTTCGCGGATGGTCATGGCGCCTCCTGTCGTACATAGGTGACGAAGTCGAAGGGCAGGCCGTCGGCCGTGACATGGGGCTCGCGCGACGCCTCCGCCCAGCCGGCACCCAGCGAGGGCGCGTGGGCGTCACCCTCGAAGTCGCGATCGATCTCGGTCACGACAGCCCGCTGCGCGAGCGGGGCCGCTTCGGCATAGATCTGCGCGCCGCCGATGACCCAGACCTCGGCCGCGTCGGCACACAGGGAGACCGCCTCGGGCAGCCCGCCCGCGCGCTCGGCACCGTCGGCCTGCCAGCCGGCTTGGCGCGTCACCACGATGTTGCGGCGCCCCGGCAGCGGCCGGAAGCGTGGGGGCAGGGAGTCCCAGGTCTTGCGGCCCATGACGACCGGGCAGCCGGCCGTCATGCGCTTGAAGTGCGCCATGTCTTCCGGCAGGTGCCAGGGCAGGGCGTTGTCCTTGCCGATCACGCCGTTGGCGGCGCGGGCGTAGATCAGGTTCAGGCGCATGGTGATCGGCCTCTGCTCAGACCGCGACCGGCGCCTTGATGGCGGGGTGCGGGTCGTAGCCGTCGAAGGTGAAGTCTTCGTATTGGTAGTCGAAGATCGAATCCGGCTTGCGCAGGATGCGCAGCGTGGGGTACGGCCGGGGTTCGCGGCTGAGCTGCAGCGCGACCTGCTCGGCGTGGTTGCTGTAGATGTGGCAGTCGCCGCCGGTCCAGATGAAGTCGCCGACGTCGAGGTCGCACTGCTGCGCGACCATGTGCGTGAGCAACGCGTAGCTTGCGATGTTGAAGGGCACGCCGAGGAAGATGTCGGCGCTGCGCTGGTAGAGCTGGCAGCTGAGCTTGCCGCGCGCACCATCGGCTTGCGGCGGCGCCACGTAGAACTGGAAGAAGGCGTGGCAGGGCATCAGCGCCATCTTCGACAGCTCGGCCACGTTCCAGGCGCTCACGATGATGCGGCGCGAATCGGGGTTGGTCTTGAGCGTCTTGATGACCTCCGCGATCTGGTCGATGTGGCCGCCGTCGGGCGTCGGCCAGCTGCGCCACTGGACGCCGTAGACGGGGCCCAGGTCGCCGTCCTCGCGCGCCCATTCGTCCCAGATCGTCACGCCGCGCTCGCGCAGCCAGTTGTTGTCGCTGGAGCCGGTGAGAAACCACAGCAGCTCCTGGATGATGGAGCGCACATGCACCTTCTTCGTCGTCACCAGCGGAAAGCCTTCGTTCAGGTCGAAGCGCATCTGGTGGCCGAACACGCTCCTGGTGCCCGTGCCGGTGCGGTCGGCCTTGAACACGCCGTGCGTGTCGACGTGGCGCATGAAGTCTTCGTAGGGGGAGCGGATGGGACGATCGGTCATCGGTTGAAACTCAGTAGGCGCCGAACACGGCATCAAGCGCATCTTGCACGGCCTGTTGCTGCGCTTTCAGGCTGCTCACCGGCGACCGCAGCCAATCTCGCGGAAAGGTGGCCATGGTCGGCGTGTCGAGCACCACGTCGCGCTCGTTGATGCGGAAAGCGGGATGCACGCGTTCAAGGCATCGCCCATGCACACGTGCGTCGCGCAACGGAATGACGATGCGTGTTTCCACGCCGTCGATGTGGTCGTTCTGAACGTCCAGCACGAAGGGCGTGTGGCGGTGCTCGGACTTGTCCGGATTGGCGTAGACGTCGAAGCGCGCCATCGGTTCAGGCGACCTTGCGTTTGGCAGCGGGCTTGGGATCGGACGTGAGGTCAGGCGTTTGGCGCCCGTCACCCAGACTGCCCGCGAAGGTGCGGTACTTGGCGCCCCAGACGCCGTCGCGAAGAATGCGCGTGTTGTAGGCCTCGATCGCTTCCTTGTTGCGCTCGTTCCATCCTTCCCAATAGCGTCGCTCGACTTCCTTGGCCAGCAAGGCATCGACCGTCTGCGACACGTTCATGCCGAGCTCGCGTGCGACTTCCAGCACCTTGCTGTTGAGCGAGAGGTTGGTTGCCTTTTTGGGTGCGTTGTCGAAACGAAGCATCGCAGATTCCTTGAACAGAATGGATGCGCATATTTTACGCGCATGAGATGCGTGCTAAACCCGCAGCACCCGCCCCGGATTCATGATGTTCTGCGGGTCCAGCCCGCGCTTGATGGCGCGCATCATGCCCAGTGCCACGGGCGACTTGTGCTTTTCGAGCTTGTGCACCTTCAGTTCGCCGACGCCGTGCTCTGCGGAGAAGGAGCCGCCGAATTTCTCGACCGCGTCGTACACCAGCGTGTTGACGCGCTCTTCCTCGTCGCGCAGGAAGGCCTTGGCGTCGCCTTCGGCCGGGGCCTGCACGTTGTAGTGCAGGTTGCCGTCGCCCAGGTGGCCGAAGTTCACCAGCCGCACGCCGGGGATCTCGCGCTGCAGCAGGGCATCGGTCTCGGCCACGAAGGCAGGGATGCGCGACACCGCGATCGAGATGTCGTGCTTGATGTTCAGGCCTTCTTCGGCCTGCGCCAGCGGAATGCTTTCGCGGATGTGCCAGAGCTGGTGGGCCTGCGTGAGGTTCTCGGCCACCACCGCGTCGGTCACGCAGCCGTCCTCGAAGGCGGTTTCGAGCAGCGATTCGAAGCGCGCGCGCGCATGGTCTTCGGATTCATTGTCGGAAATCTCCAGCAGCGCGCAGTACGGTGCAGCCGCATCGCCGAGAAATGGCACGCGCAGCTGCGGCATGTGCTTGCCGACCAGGCTCAGCGCGAACTGGCCCATGACCTCAAAGCCGGTGAGCCCGGCGCCGAGGTGCTTGTGCGCCAGGCCGAGCAGCGTGACGGCATGGTCCAGGGACGGCAGCGCCGCCCAGGCGGTGAGTCGGGCGATGGGCATCGGATACAGCTTCATCGTCGCGGCGGTGATGACGCCGAGCGTGCCTTCGCTGCCGATCAGCAGGTCGCGCAGGTCGTACCCGGTGTTGTCCTTACGCAGGCCGCTGGTGCCTTCCCAAATCTCGCCCTGCGGCGTGACCACCTCGAGGCCCAGGCACAGGTCGCGCGTGTTGCCGTAGCGCACGACCTGCGTGCCGCCGGCGTTGGTCGCCAGGTTGCCGCCGATCGTGCAACTGCCTTCGGCCGCCAGGCTCAGCGGGAACAGGAAGCCGGCCTTCTCGGCGGTCTCCTGCAGCGTCTGCAGGATGCAACCGGCCTCGACCGTCATGGTGAGGTTGGCCGTGTCGATGTCGCGCACCGCGTTCATGCGCTGCAGGCTCAGCAGCACCTGCGTGCCGCTGGCGTCGGGGATGCTGCCTACGGCCAGGCCGGTGTTGCCGCCTTGCGGCACGAGCGAGGCCGACGCGGCGGCACAGGCCTTGACCACCTCGGCCACCTGCTGCGCGCTCGCGGGGCGCACCACGGCCAGCGCCTTGCCGCGCTCGCGCTTGCGCCAGTCCTGCTCGTAGGCGGTGAGGTCGCCCTCGGTGAGCACATGGGGGGCGCCCACGATGGCGCGCAGTTGGTCGATCAGATCGGTCATGGGATGGAAGTCTCCAGCGGAACGGCGGCCCGTGCGGTGCGGGCATCGCGCAGGCGCAGCCGCACGTGCATCGCGCACGCTGTGAAAAGCATCAGGCACAGCACGATTTCGATGCCTGCCAGCGCGCGCCCGAGCAGCACGGTGTCGCTCCACGCGCGCACCACGCCTTCGGTGAAATAGAGCCAGATCATCAGGCTGACCCAGCGGTAGGTGTACATGCGGTTCTTGTAGAGCCCGGCCAGCGGCACGACCAGCGGCAGCACCTTGAGCGCCAGCCACGAGCCGCCGGGCCGCAGCGGCGCCAGCCACATCTCCCAGGCCAGACCCAGCACGATCAGGCCGACGAGGCTGCCCACGGCCAGCCAGCGGGTGGCGGCGACGGCGGACGAGGGGGCTTGGGGCAGGGTCACGGGTGGGGCACGGAAGGGTCGCGCGCGGCGGGCGCGCAGGGCGGTCTGCGGCGGCATGCCGCAGGGCCGATGGCATGATACCGGCCATGAAACACCGGCAATGGTGGAGGGACCTTTCGCACTTTCCTTGGGGCAACACCGCCGCCGTGCTGCGCGAGCGTTTCCGCGAAGACCGCCTGGGCCTGACGGCCGGCAGCCTGACCTTCACGACCACCATCGCGCTGGTGCCGTTCTTCACCACGGCCTTGGCGCTCTTCACCGTGTTTCCGATGTTCGCCAAGATGCAGGGCCGCCTGCAGCGCTGGCTGATCGAGAGTCTCATCCCGGACAACATCGCGCGGCAGGTGCTGGGCTATCTCACCCAGTTCGCAAGCAAGGCCAGCGGGCTCGGCATCGCCGGCCTGATCGTGCTGCTGGTCACCGCGGTCGCGCTGATCCTGACGATCGACAAGACGCTCAACAACATCTGGCGGGTGCGCAACCCGCGCCCGCTGGCGCAGCGCGTGCTCATTTACTGGGCGGCCATCACGCTCGGGCCGCTGATCCTGTCGGTCAGTCTGAGCACCACCTCGTATGTCTTTTCGGCTTCGCGCGGCGTGGTCGGCAGCGGGGGCATGCTCAAGCTGCTGTTCGACACCTTCGAATTCGTGCTGCTCGCCGGCGGCATGGCCTCGCTGTACCACTACGTGCCCAACACCTCGGTGCGATGGGCCCATGCGTGGGCGGGCGGGCTGTTCGTCGCCGCCGCCATCGAGATCGCCAAGCGGGTGCTGGGCTACTACCTGAGCCTGGTGCCAACCTATTCCGTTCTCTACGGCGCCTTCGCGACGGTGCCGATCCTGCTGGTCTGGATCTACGTCGCCTGGGTGATCGCGCTCTTCGGCGCGGTGATCGCGGCCTACCTGCCCAGCTTGCTGACGGGGGTGGCACGCCGGGGCGACACGCCGGGCTGGCCATTCCAGCTGGCCGTCGAGGCGCTGCAGTTGCTCGACGGTGCCCGTACGACGCCGGCCAAGGGCCTGGGTGCGAACGAACTGGTGGTGCGGATGCGGGTCGATGCGCTGCAACTGGCGCCGGTGCTGGAGACGCTGGTCGCCATCGACTGGATCGCGCCGCTGGCGGAAGACCCGGCCAATGAAGACCCGCGCTATGTGCTGCTGGCCGACCCCGAGGTCACGCCGCTAGCGCCCTTGCTGACCGCACTGCTGCTGCCGCGCGCCGACGCGCTGGCGCACCTGTGGCACAAGGCCGCGTTCGAGAGCCTGTGTCTGCGCGATGCGCTGGTGGTGCGCGACGATCTGCAGGACCTGACGCGGCCGAGCCAGAGGGGGCGCTACGTGGATCTCGCCCGGCCTTGACCCTTCGCAGCAGCCTTCGGCGGCCACCTCGATAATCCACGCTCCATCGTTCCAGGCCTTCCAAGTGAGCGCTCCGCCCATCGCCGAT
>CALRYR010000157.1:0-8476 GCA_943372425.1 Variovorax sp. YR752
CGATGTTCGGCCAAAGCACCGACAGCACGACGCCGGCCGCCTGCAACGCATAAGCAACGGCCAGAAGGAGCCGGTTGTCCCACTGCGCGGGGGCGCGGGCGCCGATGAGCGCCCCGGGCACGATGGCCAGGCCGAACAGCGGCCAGAAAAAATCGGGCCAGGGCGAGCCCGGCAGCGCCTGTCGCGCAATCACCGGCAAAAAGGTGGCCGTGATGATGTAGCCGAAGCCGGCCAGCCCGTAGAGCCCGACCAGCCAGCGCGCATCGCTGCGGTGGCGCGCCGTCGCCTCGGCCGGTGGTGCGTCGGGCGCCCTGCCCGCGCCGGCCACCGCCACCGCGCCGTCGTCGAACACGCGCCAGATCAATGCGATGAGCGCCAGCGCCAGCAGGCCATAGCCGATCCATGCGGCGTCCGAGCCCCAGCGCCCGGTCACCCCGCCGAGCAGCCCGGTGACCGCGATCCCGATGCCGGGACCGGTGTAGATCACGCCGGCCAACGCCGAGGAGTGGGTTTCGGCCAGGCGCCGCAGCCCCCAGCCAGAGGCGAAGACGAACACCCAGGCACTGACCACCCCCGCCGCGCCGCGCAATGCGCCCCACACCGTGAAGCCGTGCAACAACCCCATGCCCAGCAGCAGCGCCGCCGTCGCCAGCAGCCCGCTGCGCACCATGAAGGCCGGCCGCAACCGGATCGATGCGCACGACACCGCGCCGATGAAGTAGCCGAGGTAATTGAGCGAGGCCAGCACGCCGCCCGCCTGCAGATCCAGCTTTCCCTCGTGCAGCATGATGGGCAGCATGGGCGTGAAGGCGAAGCGGCCCAGCCCCATCGCCACGGCCAGCGTGACCATGCACGCCAGCGCAGCACGCCAGGCGTCCCGTCGGTCTTTTCCGATACTCGACATTCTTCGGGTTGTCTCTTGACTAATCGGCCACAGCGGCCGCCACGAGCTTGCGGGTGTACGGGTGTTCGGGGTCATCGAGCACCCGCTCGACCGGCCCGTGTTCGAGGATGGTGCCGTCCTTCATCACGATCACTTGGTGCGCCATGGCGGCGATGACCTCGATGTCGTGCGTGATCAGCAGGTAGCTCAGCCCGCGTTCGCGCTGCAGCCGCTGCAGCAGTCCGAGCACCTGCTTCTGGATCGTGACGTCGAGCGCGCTGGTCGGCTCGTCGAGCACCAGCAGGGTCGGGTCGACGATCAGCGCGCGCGCGATCGCCAGCCGCTGGCGCTGCCCGCCCGAGAACTCGTGCGGATAGCGGTCGAGCAGCGCCGGGAACTGCGCCTCGCCCAAGCCGACATCGACCAACGCCGCCAGCACGCGCACCCGGCGCGCCGCGCGATCGAGTTCGGGCGAATGCACCGTCAAACCCTCTCCTACGATCTGTTCCACCGTCATGCGCGGCGACAGCGAGGAGAACGGGTCCTGGAAGACGATCTGCATGGTCCGGCGCAGTGCGCGGTCCTGTGTGCTGCCGGCGCCCCAGCGCTGGCCGCCAACCTCGAGGGCGCCGTCATGCCGCAGGAGGCCGAGGGTCGCGAGCGCGAGGGTCGACTTGCCCGAACCCGATTCGCCGACCACGCCCAGTGTCTCGCCCGGCGCGATCCGGAAATCGGCGCCCTGCACCGCCACGAAAGCGCCCGACCGGAACCAGCCGGCGATGCCGGGGCGCGGCACCGGGTAGGTCACGCGCAGGCCCTGCGCCGACAGCACGGGCTGCGCATCGGCGGCCGGCGGCGGCACGACATCGCGCGTGGGCCGGCTGTCGATCAGCCGGCGCGTATAGGCGTGCTGCGGCGCGCCGAACACCTCGGCCACCGCGCCCTGCTCCACGATGTGGCCGTTCTCCATCACCGCCACGCGGTCGGCGAAGCGGCGAACCAAATTCAGGTCGTGCGTGATCAGCAGCACCGCCATGCCGTGCTTCTGCTGCAGCGCGCTCAGCAGGTCGAGGATCTGCGCACGCACCGTGACGTCCAGCGCCGTGGTCGGTTCGTCGGCCAGCAGCAGGCGCGGCTTGCACGCCAGCGCCATGGCGATCATGGCGCGCTGCCGCTGCCCGCCGGACAGCTGATGCGGAAAAGCCCGCGCGCGCCGCGCCGGCTCCTGGATGCCGGTGTCGGCGAGCAACTGCACGGCCGCCTCCTGCGCATCGCGCTTGGACAGTCCCTCGTGCAGTTCGAGCACCTCGGCGATCTGATCGCCCACGCTGTAGAGCGCGTTCAGCGCGGTCATCGGCTCCTGGAAGATCATCGCGATCTCCTTGCCGCGAATGCCACGCAAGGCGTGCTCGGACAACGCGAGCAAGTCGCGCTTCCCGCCCGTTGCATCGGCGAAGCTCGCCACGCCCTGTACCTCGGCGTTTTGCACCAGCCGCAGCAAACTGAGCGCCGTCACGGTCTTGCCCGACCCCGATTCGCCGACCAGCGCGAGCTTCTCGCCCGCGCCGATGTGGAAATCGATGCCGTGCACCACCGCCTTGCCGCCGAAGGCGACACGCAGACCCTGAACGTCGAGCAGCGGTGCGTCCGAGCCGCCGCCGGGCCGCCCCAAGGCGGCGAGCGCCCCCTCGGGGGGCAGCGAACCACGCGCAGCGGGAAGCGTGGGGGCCATCATGTATCCATCTTTCTCGGGTCGAGCGCATCGCGCAGCGCGTCGCCCATGAAGGTCAGCAGCATCAGCGTGACGACCAGCACGCCGAAGGTCGACAGCGAGATCCACCAGGCGTCGATGTTGGCCTTGCCCTGGCTCAGCAGCTCACCCAGCGACGGCGTGCCCGGCGGCACGCCCAGACCGAGGAAGTCGAGCGAGGTCAGCGCCAGGATCGCTGCGCTCATGCGAAACGGCAGAAAGGTGACCACCGGGGTCATGCTGTTGGGCAGGATATGGCGCCACATGATCTGCAGATTGCCCACGCCCAGGGCACGTGCGGCGCGCACGTAGTCCATCTGGCGGTTGCGCAGGAATTCGGCGCGCACGTAATCCGACAGCCCCATCCAGCCGAACAGGCTCAGCAGCACCAGCAGCAGCGCCACGCTGGGCGCGAAGATGGCGCTGAAGATGATGAGCAGGTAGAGCTCGGGCATCGAGCCCCAGATCTCGATGAAGCGCTGGAAGACCAGGTCGGTCTTGCCGCCGAAGAAGCCCTGGATAGCCCCGGTGATGACGCCGAGCACCACGCCGATGAAGGTCAGCGCCAGCGCGAACAGCACGCTCACGCGGAAGCCGTAGATCAGCTGTGCCAGCAGGTCGCGGCCGCGGTCGTCGCTGCCGAAGAAGTTCTCGCGCGACGGCGCCGCCGGGTTCGGCGACTTCGCGAAGTAGTTCAGCGTCTTCGGGCCGTAGGGATTGGGCGCGTAGATCGCCCAGTTGCCGCCTTGCGTGATGCGCTCGCGGATGAAGGGGTCGAGGTAGTCCGCCGGCGTCTCGAAATCGCCGCCGAAGGTCTTCTCGGAGTAGTCGCGCAGCACCGGGAAATAGGTCGTGCCTTCGTAGCGCACGACCAGCGGCTTGTCGGTCGACAGCACCTCGGCAAAGAGGCTCAGCACGACCAGCACGCTGAAGAGCATCAGGCTCCAGAAGCCCAGGCGATTGCGCTTGAAGCGCCGCCACGCACGCCGGCCGGGGCTGTCCGAGAGGGGCGGCACGGCGTTAGTCAAACTTCACCCTCGGATCGACCCAGACATAGCAGAGGTCGCTGATCAGCTTGGTCACCAGCCCCATCAGCGTGAAGAGATAGAGCGTGCCCAACACCACCGGGTAGTCGCGCCGGATCACGCTCTCGTAGCTCAGCAGGCCGAGGCCATCGAGCGAGAACAGCGTCTCGATCAGCAGCGCGCCGGTGAAGAAGGCGCCGATGAAGGCCGCCGGGAAGCCGGTGACGATCGGGATCAGCGCGTTGCGGAACACATGCTTCCACAGCACCTGCCGCTCGCTCAGCCCCTTGGCGCGGGCGGTCAGCACGTACTGCTTGCGGATTTCCTCGAGGAAGGAGTTCTTGGTCAGCATGGCCGTGACCGCGAAGCTGCCGAGCACCATCGCGGTGATCGGCAGCGTGATGTGCCAGAGGTAGTCGACGATCTTGGCGCCCCAACTCAGCGACTCCCAGTTCGACGAGGTCAGCCCGCGCAGCGGAAACCACTGCAACTGCCCGCCGAAGACCACCAGCAGCGCCACGCCCAGCACAAAGCCCGGGATCGCGTAGCCGATCAGCACGATCAGGGTGGTCACGAAGTCGAAGCGGGAGCCAGCGCGCACCGCCTTCGCCACGCCCAGCGGCACGGCGATCAGGTAGCTGATGAAGAAGGTCCAGAGGCCCAGGCTGATGGAGACCGGGAGCTTTTCCTTCACGAGCTGCCATACATCCTTGCGTTGGTAGAAGCTGGTGCCCAGGTCGAAGCGCGCATAGCTCTTGAGCATTTGCCAGAAGCGCTCCGGCGCGGGTTTGTCGAAGCCATAGAGTTGCTTGATCTCTTCGATGCGCTTTTCGTCCAGGCCCTGGCGGCCGCGGTAGCCGGCACCGCTCGACGCCGCCCGTTCGCCGCCGGAGTCGCGCCCCTGGAGCTGGGCCACCATCTGCTCCACCGGCCCGCCCGGCACGAACTGGATGACGGCGAAGGTCAGCAGCAGCACGCCGAACAGCGTCGGCACCATGAGCAGCAGGCGTTTGAGGATGTAGCTGGTCATGCGCGGTGCCCGTTCACTTGTTCGCGGGCGATGCCCACCAGGTGCTCATGGCCCAGGTGTCGGCCTGGTAATAGGGCGGGATGGTCGTCGGCAATACGAAAGGCGCCGGCCGGTAGCCGATCAGGAAGGCGTCGCCGTAATACTGCGGCACCGAGTAGTAGCCGTGCGACAGCACCCTGTCGAGCGCGCGCATGGCCGTCACCAGTTCGGGCCGGGTCTTCGACGCCACCACCTTCTGCAGCAGTGCGTCTACCGCCGGGTCGGCAATGCCCCAGATGTTGGCCGAGCCATTGGTGGATGCCGCCCGGGAACCGAACAACTCGAGCAATTCGCCGCCCGGTGCGGTGCTGCCGGGCAGACGGATCGTCGTCATCTCGAAATCGAAGTTGTCCATGCGCTGCTGCGACAACGAGAAGTCGACCGTGCGGAAGCTCATCTGGATGCCCAGCTTCTGCAGCGCGGTCTGGAACGGCGTCGCCACGCGAATGAGCGAAGGCTGGTCGTTCAGAAATTCGATGGTGAAGGGCTCGTTCTTCGCATTGCGCAGCGCGCCGTCGCGGTAGGTCCATCCGGCCTCCGCAAGCAACGTGCGTGCCTTGCGCAGGTTCTCCCGCAGGCTGCCGGGCGGCGCGGTGCTGGGCGACAGCACCGCCGGGCCGAAGACCTCGGGCCGTAGTTGACTGCGCAGCGGCTCCAGCAAGGCCAGCTCGTCGGGCTTCGGCAGGCCCTCGGCATGGAACTCGCTGTTCGGGTAGTAGCCCTCGACCCGCTTGTACAGGCCGTAAAAAAGCTGCTTGTTGAGCCACTCGAAGTCCATCGCGAGGCCGATGGCCTGGCGCACGCGGATGTCCTTGAACTTGTCCTTGCGCACATTGAAGACGTAGCCCTGGAAGTCGCCCGGGTTCTTGTTCTCGAAGGCGCGCTTGACGATCTCGCCCGACCTGAACTGCTTGCCGGTGTACTGGCGCGCCCAGTTGCGCGAGGTGAACTCGCGCATGAAGTCGTATTCGCCGGCCTTCAGGCCCTCGAACCTCGAGGTGTCGTCGAGGTAGATCTTGAAGGTCACGCGATCGAAGTTGAACAGGCCCTTGCGAACCGGCAGGTCGGCTCCCCAGTAGGCCGGGTCGCGCGTGTAGTTGATGTCGCGGCCCATGCGCGGGTTGGCGATCTTGTACGGTCCGGAGCCAATCGGCACCTCGGTCGTGATCTGGTCGAAAGGCTTGCCCTGCCCCCAGGCGCGGCTGAAGACGGCCATGCCGCCCACCACCAGCGGCAGTTCGGCGTTCGGGCTGGCGAAGTCGAAGCGCACGGTGCGCGCGTCGATGGCGATCACGTCCTTGACCTCGGCGTAGATGGTCTTGAACTGCGGCGCCGCCTCCTTGCTCATCAGCATGCGAAAGGAGTGCACCACGTCGGCGGCCTGCACCGGCGAGCCGTCGTGGAAGCGCGCCTTCGGGTTCAGCCGGAAGGTCGCGGAGCGCTTGTCCTCAGCCACGTCGACGTCCTCGGCCAGCAGGCCGTAGGCCGTGGTCGGCTCTTCGGAGTTGCCGGTGAGCAGGCTCTCGATCATGAGCGAGCCGATGCCGGAGGGCGCGGTGCCCTTGAGCGTAAAGGGGTTGAACTTGTCGAAGTTCGTGGGCCGCGTGGGCGGCACCATGCGGATCTCGCCGCCCTTGGGCGCGTTTGGATTCACATAGTCGAAATGCGTGAAGCCCGGCGGGTACTTGACGTCGCCGAACTGCGCATAGGCGTGGGCGGCCCACGAAGGGGCCGCCGAGAGCAACATCACCAGGAGCAGCCAACCACGCATGCGAGAATTCTGCCCAAGATTTTCACGAGGCAACTCCATGGGCTTTCTTTCGGGCAAAAAAATTCTGATCACCGGCGTGCTGAGCAACCGGTCGATCGCATACGGCATCGCCAAGGCCTGTCATCAACAGGGTGCGGAGCTCGCCTTCAGCTACGTCGGCGAGCGCTTCAAGGACCGTATCACCGAATTCGCCGCCGACTTCGATTCGAAGCTGATCTTCGATTGCGACGTGGGCGACGACGCGCAGATCGAGAAGCTGTTCACCGACCTGTCGCAGACCTGGCCGCAGTTCGACGGCTTCGTGCACAGCATCGGCTTCGCCCCGCGCGAGGCGATCGCGGGCGACTTCCTCGACGGGCTGTCGCGCGAAGGCTTCAAGATCGCGCACGACATCAGCGCCTACAGCTTCCCGGCGATGGCCAAGGCGGCCCTGCCCTACCTGCGCGACAAGTCGGCCCTGCTCACGCTGACCTACCTCGGCGCCATCCGCGCGCTGCCCAACTACAACACCATGGGCCTGGCCAAGGCCAGCCTGGAAGCCTCGGTGCGCTACCTGGCGCAGTCGCTCGGCCCCAAGGGCATGCGCGTGAACGGCATCAGCGCCGGCCCGGTCAAGACGCTGGCCGCCAGCGGCATCAAGGGCTTCGGCAAGATCCTCGCGACCGTGGCCGAGGTGTCGCCGATCCGCCGCAACATCACGATCGAGGATGTCGGCAACGTGGCCGCCTTCCTGCTGAGCGACCTGGCCGGCGGCGTGACCGCCGAGATCACCTACGTCGACGGCGGCTTCAGCAACGTGGTGGGCGGCATCGACGAACCTGCCGCCTGATCGATCGAGGCTCTCCGAACCGGAGAGTGACCTGGGAGGGTCGAGATGAAACGACGTCACTTTCTGTGGGCACTCGGCCTGGCGGGCGCGCTGCCGCCGCTGGTCCACGCCGCGGCCCCGGCGCTGATGCTGGCCGACGTGTACCGGCGCGGCATGCCGCTCGACGGCTATTGGGTCAGCGAGAAATACGACGGCGTGCGTGGCTACTGGGACGGCAAGCAGCTCTGGACACGTGGCGGCACGCGCGTGATGGCGCCGGCGTGGTTCACCGAGCCGTTGCCTGCGACGCAGCTCGACGGCGAACTGTGGGCCGGCCGTGGCCGCTTCGAGCTGGCCACGTCGACCGTGCGCAGCCAGACCCCGAGCTACGCCGCCTGGCGCGAGATGCGCTTCATGGTGTTCGACCTGCCGGCCCAGCCCGGTGACTTCGACACGCGGCTGGCCGCGCTGCGCAAACTCTTGCCGATCACCGCGGCGCCGTGGGTGGTGCCGGTCGCACAGCAACGCGCCACCACGCAGGCGGAACTGCAAGCCCTGCTGAACAAGACCGTGAAGCTCGGCGGTGAGGGCTTGATGCTCCATCGCGGCAGCGCGCCCTACCGAGGCGAGCGCAATGCCGATCTGCTGAAGTTCAAGCCTTACGACGATGCCGAAGCGCGCGTCGTCGGCCACACGCCGGGCCAGGGTCGGCATGCTGGGCGCCTCGGCGCGCTGATCGTCGAGACCCCGCAAGGGCAGCGCTTCAAGCTCGGCGGCGGATTCACCGATGCCCAGCGCAGCGACCCACCTGCCATCGGAGCCTGGGTGACCTACCGCTACAACGGCACCAACCCCAGCGGCCTGCCGCGCTTCGCCCGCTTCATGCGGGTGCGGGCCGACGCGCCGAGCTGATCGCGGTCAGGGCATCAGGCCCTGCTTGAGCTTCGCCTCAATGTCGTCGAGCACCGGCAGCAGGTCGGCTACGCTGTCGATCACGTAATGCGCGCCAGCCGCCTTCAGCTTGGCGGTGGCGGTCTGGCGCAGCGTGTCCTGTTGCGCGGCGTCGAGCGCCTCCCATTGCGCCAGCGGCAGCCCCACCGCGTTGCCGCTGACGGCCAGGCCGACCGTCCAGGTGCCGGCGTTCAAGCCTTCCTCGATGCCGACGCCGGT
>CALRYR010000158.1:0-8466 GCA_943372425.1 Variovorax sp. YR752
CCCAAACTCGCTTCGCTCAGACAAGGGCGAGCCCTGATCCGCGAAAGGCTGCGCTCCTCAGCGGCGCACAGGGGATCGCCCGGCCCGCACCGCCTGCCGGGCTTGGGGTGGCGCAATCGCTGCGCTCGCCGATGCGCCCCGAGCCCCAGAACACCAGATCCGTATCGCTTCATCGCACTCCCGGAAGACGTTTTCATTGTGCATTCGAAATTCGCCCCCAAGCCCCCCGCGCCGTCCCGGCCCGCCGCAGCCGCGATAATCCGCGTTCCCCCGGCCGACCGAGCGCCGGGCTGTTGCCAAAGCCTCATGAACCCCAGCTACCAACCCGCCGACGTCGAGTCCGCCGCCCAGGCCCACTGGACCGCGTCCGATGCCTACCGTGTCATCGAACACGCGCTCGACGCGCAGGGCCATCCCAAGAAGAAGTACTACGCCTGCTCGATGCTGCCTTACCCCAGCGGCAAGCTGCACATGGGCCATGTGCGCAACTACACGATCAACGACATGCTCACACGCTACCTGCGCATGTCGGGCTACAACGTGCTCATGCCCATGGGCTGGGACGCCTTCGGCCTGCCGGCCGAGAACGCGGCGCTGAAGAACGGCGTGCCACCGGCCAAGTGGACCTACGAGAACATCGACTACATGCGCGGCCAGCTCCAGGCGATGGGCCTGGCGATCGACTGGAGCCGCGAGGTCGCGACCTGCGACCCGGCCTATTACAAGTGGAACCAGTGGCTGTTCCTGAAGATGCTCGAGAAGGGCATCGCCTACCGCAAGACCCAGGTCGTCAACTGGGACCCAGTCGACATGACCGTGCTGGCCAACGAGCAGGTGATCGACGGCAAGGGCTGGCGCACCGGCGCCACGGTCGAGCGCCGCGAGATCCCCGGCTACTACCTCAAGATCAGCGACTACGCCCCCGAACTGCTCGAGCACACGCAACACAAGCTGCCGGGCTGGCCCGAACGCGTCAAGCTGATGCAGGAGAACTGGATCGGCAAGAGCGAAGGCGTGCGCTTCGCCTTCACGCACGACATCCGCGGTGATGACGGCCAGTCGATCCAGGACGGCCGCATGTACGTCTTCACGACGCGCGCCGACACCATCATGGGCGTGACCTTCTGCGCCGTGGCGCCGGAGCATCCGCTGGCGCTGCATGCCGCGAAGAGTGACCCGAAGGTCGCGGCCTTCATCGCCGAAGCCAAGGCTGGCGGCACGACCGAAGCCGAACTCGCCACGCAGGAGAAGAAGGGCGTACCGACCGGCCTGACGGTGACGCACCCGATCACCGACGAGCCCGTGCCGGTGTGGGTCGGCAACTACGTGCTCATGAGCTATGGCGACGGCGCCGTGATGGGCGTGCCGGCGCACGACGAGCGCGACTTCGCCTTCGCCAACAAGTACGGCATCGAGATCGTCCAGGTGGTGCTGGTCGACGGCGAGCCACACTTCGATTACCACCGCTGGCAGGACTGGTACGCCGACAAGACGCGCGGCGTGACCATCAACTCCGACAACTTCAGCGGCATGTCCTTCAAGGAGGCCGTGGCCGCCGTGGCGCATGCGCTGGCGCAGAAGGGCCTGGGCGAACTCAAGACCACCTGGCGCCTGCGCGACTGGGGCGTGAGCCGCCAGCGCTACTGGGGCACGCCGATCCCGATCATCCATTGCGACGCGCACGGCGCGGTGCCGGTGCCGGAGAAGGATCTGCCGGTCGTGCTGCCGACCGATTGCGTGCCGGACGGCTCGGGCAATCCGCTGATCAAGCACGAAGGCTTCCATGCTGGCGTCGTCTGCCCGGTTTGCGGCAAGCCCGCGCGCCGCGAGACGGACACGATGGATACCTTCGTCGATTCGTCGTGGTACTTCATGCGCTACTGCGACCCGAAGAACGACCAGGCGATGGTCGGCGAGGGCGCGAAGTACTGGATGCCGATGGACCAGTACATCGGCGGCATCGAGCACGCGATTCTTCACCTGCTCTACGCGCGCTTCTGGACCAAGGTCATGCGCGACCTGGGGCTGGTGACGGTCGACGAGCCCTTCGCCAAGCTGCTGACGCAGGGCATGGTGCTCAACCACATCTACTACCGGCGTGGGCCGACCGGCGGCAAGGACTACTTCCCGCCGCTCGAAGTCACGCCGGTGCTCGATGCGCAGGGCCGCATCACGGGCGGCACGCTGGCCGACGGCTCGTCGGTCGAGTACGGCGGCGTCGGCAAGATGGGCAAGAGCGAGCGCAACGGCGTCGACCCGCAGGATTTGATCGAGAAATACGGTGCCGACACCGCGCGTCTGTACACCATGTTCACCGCGCCGCCCGAAGCCACGCTGGAGTGGAACGATGCAGCCGTCGAGGGCAGCTCGCGCTTCCTGCGCCGCGTGTGGAACTTCGGCGTGGCGCTGCAGGCCGCGCCGAAGTCCGGTGCCGCCACCGCGTTCGGCAAGGATGCCAAGGCGCTGCGCCGCGAGGTGCACACCGTGCTGCGCCAGGTCGACTACGACTACCAGCGCATGCAATACAACACGGTGGTGTCGGGCGCGATGAAGTTGCTCAACGCGCTGGAGAGCTTCAAGTCGACCGGCGCGCCCGGCGATGCCGCGGCGCTGCGCGAAGGCTTCGGCATCCTGCTGCGCGTGCTGTACCCGGCCACGCCGCACATCACGCAGCAGCTCTGGTCGCAGCTGGGCTACGTCGAGGCTTTCGGCGAATTGCTCGACGCGCCGTGGCCGGCGGTCGACACCGATGCCCTGGTGCAGGACGAGATCGAACTCATGCTGCAGGTCAACGGCAAGCTGCGCGGCAAGGTCGTGGTGCCGGCCGGCGCGTCGAAGGACGAGATCGAGGCGCTCGCGCTGGCGAGCGACGATTTCGCGCTGCATGCGCAGGGCGCCTCGCCCAAGCGCGTGATCGTGGTGCCGGGCCGACTCGTCAACGTGGTGATCTGAGCGAATGAACAACCCAACAACTCCTTCCCGCCGCGGCTTCCTGGCCACCGGCTCCGCGCTGGTCGGCGTTGCCGTCCTCGCCGGCTGCGGCTTCGAACTGCGCAAGGCCCCGACCTTCGCCTTCAAGAGCCTGTCGCTGCCGGGCCGCTCGCCCTTCACCGTCTACCTGCGCCGCAACATCGCGGCGGCCGGCACGGTGGAACTCGTCCCGCCGGAGCGAGCCAAGGAAGCCGAAGCGGTGCTGGACATCCTCGGCGAGAACCGCGATCGCGTCGTGCTGTCGACCAACGCCGCCGGCGAGGTCCGCGAGCTGGAATTGCGCCTCACGGTGCGCTTCCGTCTGCGCACGCAGGCCGGCAAGGAATTGCTGGTTTCCGACATCTCGCAGAAGCGCGACCTGACCTACAACGAGACCAACGCGCTGGCCAAGGAAGGCGAAGCCGAACTGCTCTACCGCGACATGCAGAACGATGTGGCGCAGCAGATGCTGCGGCGCATCGCGGCGGTCAAGGAACTCTAGGCACGCGCATGCAACTCGCGGCCGCCCAGCTGTCGGCGCACCTCGGCAAGGGGTTGCGCGCGCTCTACACCATCCACGGCGACGAGCCGCTGCTGGCGCAGGAGGCCGCCGATGCCATCCGCGCCAGCGCGCGCGCGCAGGGTTACACCGAGCGCAGTTCGTACACCGTGGCCGGCGCGCACTTCGACTGGAGCGCGGTGCTCGCGGCCGGCGGCTCGTTGAGCCTCTTCGCCGACAAGCAGATCGTCGAGATCCGCGTTCCCTCCGGCAAGCCGGGCAAGGACGGCAGCGCCGCCCTGCAGCACATCGCCGAAGGCGCCGCTGGCAACGACAGCACCTTGACGCTGGTGATGCTGCCGCGGCTCGACCGTGCGACGCGCACCGGTGCGTGGTTCACCGCGCTCGAAAACAACGGCGTCACTTTGCAGGTCGACCCGGTGGAGCGCGCCGCGTTGCCGCAGTGGATCGCGCAACGTCTGGCGCTGCAGGGCCAGCGCGTGAAAGGCGGAGAGGAAGGCCAGCGCACGCTGCAGTTCTTTGCCGATCGCGTCGAGGGCAACCTGCTCGCGGCGCACCAGGAAATCCAGAAGCTCGCGCTGCTGCACCCGGCCGGCGAGCTGGGGTGGGAGCAGGTCGAGGCGGCGGTCAACAACGTGGCGCGCTACGACGTCTTCAAGCTGTCCGACGCGGTGCTGGGCGGCAACCCGGTGCGCGTGGCGCGCATGCTCGACGGGCTGCGTGCCGAGGGCGAAGCCGAGGTGCTGGTGCACTACACGCTGGCCGAGGACATCCGTGCGCTCAAGCGGGTGCGCGACGCGATGACCGCCGGCCGGCCGCTGCCGATGGCGCTGCGCGAGAACCGCATCTGGGGCGCCAAGGAGCAGGCCTTCGAGCGCGTGCTGCCGCGGCTCGACGACCGTGCGCTGGCGCGCCTGCTGAAGGCGGCGCACACCGTCGACGGCATCGTCAAGGGCCTGAAGCAGCCCGACTGGCCGGCCAGCGGCTGGCAGGCGCTGCAGCGGTTGGCGCTGATGCTCTGCCGGGCCTGCATGGCGCCCGCACGCGGCTGAACGCCTGATCGAAAGGCCCACGCCGGCCCCTGGAGGGCAGGAGTGGGAAAATGCGCGGATGAACGCGCTGAATCTCTCCGAATATGTGCAGACCCTCGGGCTGCAGGCCAAGGCCGCCTCGGCGCTGATGGCCAAGGCGGACGCCGCCACCAAGAACAAGGCCCTGAAGGCGCTGGCTCGGCGTCTGCGCGAGAGCGCTGCCGACCTAGCGCCAGCCAATGCGCGCGACATCGAGCGCGCCACCGCCGCCGGCCTGTCGGCGCCGATGGTCGACCGCCTCAAGCTCACGCCCAAGGTCATCGAAACGGTGGCGCTCGGCTGCGAGCAACTCGCCGCCATGCCCGACGTGATCGGCGAGATCAGCGGCATGAAGCAGCAGCCCAGCGGCATCCGCGTGGGCCAGATGCGGGTGCCGATCGGCGTCTTCGGCATGATCTACGAGAGCCGGCCCAACGTGACGATCGAGGCCGCGAGCCTGGCCATCAAGAGCGGCAACGCCGCCATCCTGCGCGGCGGCTCGGAAGCGATCGAGTCGAACAAGGCGCTGGCCGAGCTGGTGTCGGCGTCGCTCGCCGAAGCCGGCCTGCCGGTCGATGCGGTGCAGCTGGTGCAGACGACCGACCGCGAGGCGGTGGGCCAGCTCATCGCGATGCCGCAGTTCGTCGACGTGATCATCCCGCGCGGCGGCAAGGGGCTGATCGAGCGCATCAGCCGCGACGCGAAGGTGCCGGTCATCAAGCACCTGGACGGCAACTGCCATGTCTACGTCGACGACAGCGCGCCGCTGGACATGGCGCTGAAGGTCGTCGACAACGCCAAGACGCAGAAGTACAGCCCTTGCAATGCGGCCGAAGGCCTCCTGGTGGCGGCCTCGGTGGCGGAGCTGTTCCTGCCCGAGATCGGCGCCGTGTTCGCGGCCAAGGGCGTCGAGATGCGCTGCGACCCGGCCGCTGCACGCATCCTGCGGGCCGAAGGAGCGCTGCACGGCCAGCCCGGCACGGTCGTCGACGCGGTCGAGTCGGACTGGTCGGAGGAATACCTCGCGGCGGTCATCAGCATCAAGGTGGTGGAGGGCGTGGACGAAGCCATCGCGCACATCAACCGCTACTCCAGCCACCACACCGACGCGATCATCACGCGCGACCACATCAATGCGCAACGCTTCCTGCGCGAGGTCGACTCGGCCAGCGTCATGGTGAATGC
Organism: Variovorax sp. YR752; assembly: GCA_943372425.1. Classification (GTDB taxonomy): domain Bacteria; phylum Pseudomonadota; class Gammaproteobacteria; order Burkholderiales; family Burkholderiaceae_C; genus Variovorax. The sequence goes on from CALRYR010000158.1 coordinate 5,746, forward strand.
GAGCACACGCTTCGCGGATGGCTTCGAGTTCGGGCTGGGCGCGGAAATCGGCATCAGCACCGACAAGTTCCATGCGCGCGGTCCGGTGGGGATCGAAGGCCTGACCTCGCTCAAATACGTGGTGCTGGGCCAGGGCGAAATCCGGACCTGAGCCTGACCGGAACCGGACTTTGGGGCGCGAAGCCGGAAACGCACTGTTTTCGGCTTGTCATCGGGGCGGGTGGCCCCAAATCCTACAATTCCAGTCCACCTTTCCGCCGACATCGCACAAGAAGGCCGCCGCCATGGTCCCCCACCTCGTCACCGCCCTGACCGGCCCGATCAACGAACTCGAACAGCGTGTCCTGGACTCGACCCCGGCGATCGAACGCTGGTTCCGGCTCGAATGGATGGAGCACACGCCGCCGTTCTACAGCTCGGTCGACATCCGCAACGCCGGCTTCAAGCTGGCGCCGGTCGACACCAACCTCTTTCCTGGCGGCTGGAACAACCTGACGCAGCAGATGCTGCCGCTGGCGGTGCAGGCTGCACAGGCCGCCATCGAGAAGATCTGCCCGGAGGCGCGCAACCTGCTCGTCATTCCGGAGAACCACTCGCGCAACACCTTCTACCTGGCGAACATCGCCCAGCTGGTGCGCATCTTCCACATGGCCGGGCTGAATGTGCGGGTCGGTTCCATCGACCCGGCGATCAAGTCGCCCAAGAAGATCGAGCTGCCCAACGGCGACACGGTCACGCTCGAGCCCGTGGTGCGCACCAAGCGCCGCCTGGGCATCAAGAACTTCGACCCCTGCACGATCCTGATGAACAACGACCTGTCGGCGGGAACGCCCGGCATCGTCGAAGACCTGCACGAGCAGTACCTGCTGCCGCCGGTGCACGCCGGCTGGTCGGTGCGCCGCAAGAGCAACCACTTCCGCAGCTACGAGGAAATTTCCAAGCGCTTCGGCAAGCTGCTGGGCATCGACCCGTGGCTGATCAACCCGATGTCGAGCCTGGCCGAGGGCGTGAACCTGGGCGAGGGCGTCGGTGTCGACCTGATCACCAGCCATGTCGACGCGATGCTCACCAAGGTGCGCCGCAAGTACAAGGAATACGGCATCAACGAGAAGCCCTTCGTGGTGGTCAAGGCCGACAGCGGCCCCGGTGGCACCAGCGTGATGACGGTGCGCGACGCGCGCGAAGTCGAGGCGCTGAGCGCGCAGGCGCACAGCCAGACCAGTTCCAAGGGCAGCGCCCCGGCGCTGATGGACCTGATCATTCAGGAAGGCGTGCTGACCAACGAGCGCGTGCACGACGGCGTGGCCGAACCGGTGGTCTACATGATGGACCGCTACGTGGTGGGCGGCTTCTACCGGGTGCATGCCGGCCGCGGCATCGACGAAAGCCTCAAGTCGCCGGGCGCGAGCTTCGTTCCGTTGGCTTTTTCCGACAGTGCGCACCTGCCGCAGCCCGGCGCCAAGCCCGGTGCCAGCGCACCGAATCGCTTCTACATGTATGGCGTGATCGGCCGTCTGGCCATGGTGGCCGCAAGCTACGAGCTCGAGGCGACCGACCCCGACGCCGAGGTCTACGAGTAAGTCACGGCGGCTCTCGTTAGCACATCTGCGGCCCCTTGCGGGGACTTGTGGCGACGGCAGAATGGCGGTCCCACAGCCACGGAAATCCCAGGGCGGAGTTGAACGGCGGTCCCCGATGCGCGTCGTTGCGCCATGAGGGCGCGTGACCCGCGCCGCTTTGCCTTTTCCATTCGACCTCGTGTCCGCTCCTAAATCGTCTTCCGCCGCGCTCGTGCTCGGTGCCATCGGCATCGTCTACGGCGACATCGGCACCAGCGTTCTCTACGCCATCAAAGAAATCTTCGGGCACGGCCACGTGCCGTTCACGGTCGAGAACGTGTACGGCATGCTCTCGATGATCTTCTGGACGATGACGATCATCGTCTCGCTCAAGTACGTCGTGCTGGTGCTGCGGGCCGACAACGAAGGCGAGGGCGGCCTGGTCGCCATGCTGGCGCTCGCCTCGCGGGCCGTGGCCGACCGGCCGAAGCTGCGCAACGTGCTGCTGTCGATCGGCATCTTCGGCACGGCGCTGTTCTACGGCGATGGCGTCATCACGCCGGCGATCTCGGTGCTGTCGGCGGTCGAGGGCCTGGAGGTGGTGTCGCCGCACTTCAAGGGCTATGTCATCCCGATCACGCTGGTGGTGCTGTTCTGCCTGTTCGCGGTGCAGAAGCGCGGCACGGCCGGCATCGGCAAGTTCTTCGGGCCCATTACGCTGGCGTGGTTCCTGGTGCTGGCGGTGCTGGGCGTGTCGCAGATCATCACGCACCCCGAAATCCTGAAAGCGGTCAGCCCGCACTACATGGTGCGCTTCGTCTGGGACAACCCCGGCATCAGCTTCATCGTGCTGGGCGCCGTGGTGCTGTGCGTGACCGGCGCCGAGGCGCTCTACGCCGACATGGGCCATTTCGGCAAGCGGCCGATCCGTCTGGCCTGGTTTTCGGTGGTGATGCCCTGCCTGGTGCTCAACTACTTCGGCCAGGGTGCGCTGCTGCTGGGCGACCCGTCGGCGGTGAAGAACCCCTTCTTCATGATGGCGCCGGAGTGGGCCATCGTGCCGCTGGTGCTGATGGCCACGGCGGCCACCGTGATCGCGTCGCAGGCCATGCTCACCGGCGCCTTCAGCGTGACGCGCCAGGTCATCCAGCTGGGCTACCTG
>CALRYR010000159.1:0-8463 GCA_943372425.1 Variovorax sp. YR752
CCCTCGACAAGAAGCAAGCCGATGCAGTGCCGACCACCTGACCCCTCACTTCACGTACGACAGGCCGGAGACTGCGCGCGCCAGATTCCGGACCCGTCGCCAGTCCGATTTGAGAACCCACCGAAACATCGATCGACCCGATTCGAACAGGACGAAAGGGACGGATATCTTCGAATGGCGCAGACAGTACTTGAGCCGGCCTCGGGCCATGTAGTACTCCGACAAGGGCGAGCCCACGCCGCTGTCGCTGGTGCCGATGGACGCACCGACCTTGTGATAGACGAGAGAGTCAGCGGCATAGCCGAGTGTGAATGCCGGTCGCCCCCGTGTAGCCCAATCGATCTCTTCCCAGTACAGAAAGTAGTCTTCTGCCATCAGGCCCACCGTCTCGATGAACTCTCGGCGAACGAACATCGATGCGCCGATGACGTACCGAAGTCGCTCTTCCACGGCCGTCGCATCGAAGGCGTCGCTCACCGATTCAAACGCGTCGATGGGAACGCCGCGTCCTTTCAGCGGAAGGAAGGTCGCACCGCCGCGCGCCTGCACGCGCGTGCGGTCGTGTGCGTAGATCAGCGTGGAGCCGCAGATGCCGATCGTCGGCGCGTCGGCCATGCGGGTCCGCAGGCACGCCAGCGCATCGGGATCGACTTCGGTGTCGTTGTTCAGGATCCAGAAGTAGTCGAAGCCGGCCTGCATCGCCAGGCGGAGACCGACGTTGTTGCCCGCAGCGTAGCCGCCGTTGCGGCCGGCCTGCAGCAGAACGATCTGCCCGGTGGCGCCAAGCGCGTCGGCTGCGCCTTGATTCGACGGCCCTGCCGTCAGGTCATTGAACGCGAAGCGCGCATCGTCTCGACGCGCGTAGTCGGTCAACCAGCGCCGGATGTACGACAGCGAGTCATCCTGCGAATCGTTGTCGACGACAAAAATACTGAAGTCGTTTGCGCGCAGGCCGATCAGGGTTTGCAGGCACGTCACCGTGTCGACGCCGCCATGCCAGTTCAGAACGACGATGGCGGTTTTGTTTTTTTTCATGGCCTGAGACAGAGATAGGACATCGATGCCCGAAGTTTGCTTGATGACGAAATCGTGGCGCTACAGCGCCGGCTGGATTGCGCAAATGATTGCACAGTCGATCGCCGAAAGGGGCGTGTCGATTGCCTACATCGCGCCATTGGCAGAGCCGGCTGACCGCGAGCCCCAGCACGTCAATGTGCTGCGCATCGCGACGCCGCGCGAGCGGGTGGGCGAGTCGCACGGAAAGCCGCAACGGGCGGTCGCGTCGCTGGCCCGGATTTTCTCCGGGATGTGGCATGCGCTGCGGCTTCGTACCTCCACGCGAAGCTACATCTTCACGATCCCCGAGCCCCTGCTATTCACGCTGCCCCTCTTCGTACTGCTGCGCATGTCGGGCGCCCGCGTCGTCTACATCGTTCATGACGCACAGCCACACGCCTGGAGCCTGCCGGCCCGTTGGCGGCGGATCGAGCGAGCGGCGCATGGGTGTGCGTACCGGCTGGCTTCGGTGATCGTGACTCTCACACCGTCAGTCGGCAGCGCGCTGACCAAAGAATTTGGGGTGGCGCCGGCGAAGATAACGACGATCCCACACGGCCCTCTGGCCGTGGGCGACGTTGGCCCCATTCCGGGGAGTCACAAGCTTCTGATCTTCGGCGCACTTCGGCGCAACAAGGGGATCCTGGACGCCATCCGGGGCGTGCTGTTGGCCAGACAGCAAGGCAGTCCGGTCCGCTTGGTTCTGGCCGGTGAGCCGCTCAAGCAGGAGCCAGGGTACTGGGACGAGTGCGTGCTTGCGATGGCAGAGGATCCCGCGGGGTTTGATGTCCGTGTGGGCTTCGTGCCGGATGCCCAGTTGCCTGCGCTGATCAGCGAAGTCGATGCTTTCGTACTGGCGTACCGCGATTTCGATTCGCAGAGCGGCGTGGGCGTGCTTGCCGCCCTGTCGGGACGGCCGGTCATCGGCAGCCGAGTGGGGGGGTTGGCAGAACTGTTCGACCTGGGCATGGTCGGAAAATTGCTTGCCGAGCCTGTCACGCCACAAGGCTTCGCCGACGCGGTGGCCGAGTTCTATCGCGAGGATGTCGTGCATTGGCGAGCAGCGGCAGAAGTCGGAAAGACGCGCATTGCGCAGACACTGCGTTGGGACAGCATTGCCGATGCTTACATCCGCGTGGCCCGGTTTGGCCTCCCCAAAGCGTAGACGCTCTCGTGGACAAGCCACTCCCGACGATTCGGTCCATTCAGTACATACGCGGCATCGCTGCGTTGATGGTGGTTTGGCACCATGCGCCGCAACAGGTGCCTGGCCTTGACCGATGGTTCCCTTTGTTCCTTGACGAATTCGGATCCTCAGGCGTCGACCTCTTCTTCGTCGTCAGCGGATTCATCATGGCGATGACGACACGGCGCAACGGAGTGACGCCGGTCGGCTTCATGGTTCGACGCATTCTTCGCGTGCTCCCCCTCTACTGGTTGTTGACCCTGTTGATGGTCGGTTGTGCGCTGATGATGCCGTCGCTCTTCAACACATTGGTTGTTGCACCCGACACGCTCGTCAAGAGCTTGCTGTTCATTCCTCATTTCTCGAACAGCTTTCCTGGCGCCATCTGGCCACTTCTGGTTCCCGGCTGGACGCTCAACTACGAGATGTTTTTCTATCTCGTTTTTGCGGTGTGTCTTTTTCTGCCGCGTGATCTTCGTCCAACCGCGCTGGTCATCACGATGGTGCTGCTCGTCGGTGCGAACTATTGCTTCGGGCCGTTTTCGAGTGCCATCTTGTCCGTGTACACCAGTCCCCTCCTGTTGGAGTTCGCTCTAGGCGTCATCATTGGAGAGCTCTATGCCTCGGGGAGACTGAAGGTCTCGAGAGGCGCTGCGTTGTCAGCCATCGCGCTGGGGTGCTACCTCCTGCTGGCGCGCAAGCATCTGCCCGGCATGCCGTACCTCTCATTCGCCGGTGCGGGTTTGGTGATTGTCGGCGCCTTGAACGTTTCCTTCGGAAACCTGCCCAATCGCTGGTTGCAGACATTGGGGGACGCGTCGTACTCCATCTACCTCACGCACATATTCACGTTGGGAGCGCTCCGGGTTCTTTGGGGCAGGCTCTATCCATTCCAGCCGTCGCTGGAGGCCGCTATTGTTTGGTTATCGGCCTCGCTGATTGGCTGCACGGTCGCCGGCGTGTTGTGCTACTGGTGGGTCGAGAAACCGGTCAATACCATCGTGTCACGATGGTTCAAGAGAGACTTCAAGCCGCAGCCGAGCAGCGTGATCAATCCGCCATCAGAGAGTTCACCGCGGTGACGCAGCCTTCGGAGAAAGCGACTCGTAGAGCGCCAGCATCCGCAGCATGTAGCCATGGAGCCCAAAGCGCTCTTCGTAAAGAACACGACCGTTGGTGATCAATCGGTGACGGAGGTCCTGTTCAGTGGCTAGGCGCTCTAGCGCTTCGGCAATCCCGCCGACGTTCCTAGGCTCCACAAAAAGGCAAGTCACCTCGTTCTCGAGATGCTCCGGAATGGAGCCGACGGGGGTCGTCAACACAGGGAGCCGCGCGCTCAATGCCTCGATGATGGTCATCGGCAGACCTTCGTGATGGCTCGGCAGCACCAGGACCGATCGATCGAACAGCAGGTCGGTCACGGCGTCGCCCTGAATCCACCCGGTGAAGGTGCAGCGCTGGCCGATCTGGAGGGCTTCGGCCTGGCGCCGATACCGCTCGATCTCACCACCGCCGGCAAGCGTCAATTTCGCGGGAAGCCCGCGTTGGTTGAGAAGTGCGATGGCCTCCAGCAGTTCACCGATGCCTTTGCGTGGCGACAGGTTGGCCAGCACCAGGAAATGCCAGGGGTCGCGGTCGGCGGCCGGTTCCCGGGTTGGAAAATCCTTCGTCGCGTTGATGGCGATCACAACGCGCTCGCTGGGCACGCCCACTTCGTCGAGGAGGAAAGTCCGCCATACCTCGCCGAGCACGATGTTGACGTCGGCCTTGCACACCGCCCATCGCACCAGCCGCTTCATCCGTGGTGAAGCGCCGCGAAAGAACGGGATGAGTTCCGCGCCGTGGTGATGGAGCACCACGCGCATCTTCAGGGCGCGCGCAACGAACATCAGCGCGCTCTTGCGGATGAAACTGAGGCGTTCCGACACCTGCAGGTGCAGCACGCCGTGGCCCTTCCACACCCTGCAGTGGACCAGCCGGACCAGGGCTGCGGGCCCGTAGAGGAGCGACCACAGCGCACGCCCTTCGCTCCGGGGGTCGATGACGTCGACCTCGATGTCCGGCGTGTGCTCTGCCATCCACGCCTTCATGGCGCGCGTCACCGAGCCCATGCCGCCGCCGCCCGCCAGCCCGCCGGGGGACGCCAGCACGACGCCGCGCAGACCTCCTGCATCCCTGCGGAATGTGTCGCCCTGCTTCTGTTGACCTTCGTGCATCTCGTCCACTTTCCTGAAAGAAGCATTCACTCCACGGCCGTGCGGGGTGGCCGTCGGCACCGCGCCCGACGGATCCAAAGGCGCTATTTCGGCCAGAACGCCCAGAGCCTCAACGGCTGGTTCACCGTTGCCGCCAGCCGCCCCGCCTCTGGTCCGGTTCCCGCGAAGTAGTCGGCCCGCACGGCACCGAGGATGGCGCTGCCGGTGTCCTGCGCCACCACCAGCTTCTGCAGCGCCACTGTCGGCCCCGGCGTGGCCAGCCAGACCGGCGTGCCGTAGGGGATGCTCTCGCGGTCGACCGCGATCGAGCGCCCGGCCGTCAGCGGCACGCCCTGCGCGCCGCGCGGGCCGAAGGCGGCGTCGACCTCGTTGAGTGCCTCTTCGCGAAAGAACACGTAGCGCGGGTTGCTCCACATCAGCTGCGGCACGCGCTGCGGGTTCTGGGCGACCCAGGCCTTGGTGTCGTCGGGCCAGCGGCTCACGCGGCTGGCGCCCTGGCTGATGAGCCATTGCTGGATGCTGCGGTAGGGCTGTTCGTTGGTGGCGGCGAAGGCCACGCGCACGGTGCGCTGGCTGCCGTCGGCTTCGATGAAGCGCAGACGGCCCGAGCCCTGGATGTGCAGCATCATCGCGTCGACCGGGTCGGCCATCCAGGCGATCTCGAGGCCGCGCAGCGCGGCCTGCGCCTCGGGCAGCGTCTCGATCTGCTGGCGCGTGTACCAGGGGCGGCGCGGCACCAGGCCGGCGGGCGGGGCGTACAGCGGCACGTTGAACTGCGCCGTCGGCTGGCGCGAGGCGTCGTAGACCGGCTCGTAGTAGCTGGTGAGCTGGCCCTCGCTCTGGCCGGTGAGCGATTCCACGCGGTAAGGCTGCAGCCGCTCGGTCATCCACTGGCGCTGCGCGTCGGGCTCGGCGATGGCCAGGCGCCGCACTTCCGGGCACAGGGGCGCGAAGGCGGCGTTGGGGCGGGCGCAGTTGCTCACCATCGCGTCCCAGCCCTCGTGCAGTGCGTCGTCGGCGAAGCCGGGCAGCTCCGACCACGCCACCGGCACCCAGCGGCTTTTTGGATGGGCGAGCGTGCCGGTCAGCGGGCCCAATACGGGCGGTTGAGTCGCCGTGGGCGGCGCGGTGGGGGTGGGCGGCAGGCGTGTGCCGGTCGAGCAGGCCGCCAGCATTGCTACGATCGCCAACCCAACCAGCCTCCGGAGTCCTTGTGTCATGGGTCTGATTCTCCTTGAAGCGCTCGGCGCGCTCGTGCTGCTGGTGCTGATCGTGTGGTGGACGATGTTCTCCGGCCGCAAGGGTGGCGAGATCGACGCGCCGGACGCGCGTGATGAACCTGACGCGTCCGACACGTCGAACGGCTCGAAGGACCACGGGCCCCGCGGGTGAATCCTGACGCCGCGCCCGGTGCAAGGTGACCATAATCCGCCGACGTTCCGCAGCCAGGGCGCATCGCGCCGCTGCGGTGTAGTCCTCATCGATCGAAGGGAATCTCCATGAAAAAAATCGTCCTCTCCACCGCCGCGCTGGCCGTCCTCCTCACCGGCTGCGCCGGCGGCATGACCGACACGCAGCGCAACACCGGCATCGGCGCAGGCGCGGGTGCGCTCGGTGGCGCTGCCATCGGCGCGATGACCGGCGGGCGGGCCGGCACCGGTGCCGTCATCGGCGCGGGCGTGGGTGCACTCGGCGGCTACCTGTGGTCGCAGCGCATGGAAAACCAGAAGCGCGAAATGGAAGCGGCCACGCGTGGCACCGGCATCGGCGTGACGCAGACCGCGAACAACGAGCTGAAGCTGGCGATCCCGAGCGACGTATCCTTCGACACCGGCCGCTCCGCGATCAAGCCGAATTTCGCGCCCATCCTGAATCAGTTCGCCAACGGTCTGCGCAACAACCCGAACGCCGAGGTGCGCATCATCGGCCACACCGACAGCACCGGCACCGACGCCATCAACAACCCGCTGTCGGTCGACCGTGCGGCCAGCACGCGCGACTACCTGATCGCCCGCGGCGTGCCGTCGACGGCCTTCCGCATCGAAGGCCGCGGCTCGCGCGAACCGGTCGCCGACAACAACAGCGATGCCGGCCGCGCGCAGAACCGCCGCGTCGAAATCTACGTGGGTGAGCGCCCGCAGGGCTGATTGCGCACAGCGCGCGGAGGGGCTCTCAGAGCCCTCTGAGCACGTTGGCCAGTTCGACGGCCGACTTCACGGCCATCTTCTCGAACACGCGCGCGCGGTGGACCTCCACCGTGCGCACGCTGATCGCCAGCTGATCGGCGATCAGCTTGTTCGGCAACCCCTCCACCACCAGCCGCATCACATCGCGCTCGCGTTCGGTGAGTTCGGCGATGTGCGCGCGCAGCACCGTGCGCACGCCCTCTGCTTCCACCGCCCGCAGCGACACGCCCAGCGCCTTCTCGATGCGGTCGACCAGCGCGTTGTCCGAAAACGGCTTCTCGCAGAAGTCGAAGGCGCCGCGCTTGACGGCATCGACGGCGGTCGGCACGTCGGCGTGGCCGGTGAGGAAGATCACCGGCAGGGTGTCCAGCAGGCCGCGCTCGGCCAGCCGGTCGAACAGCACCAGCCCGCTCGTGCCGGGCATGCGCACGTCCAGCAGCAGCACCCGCGGCTGCGGCGGCAGCGCCGTGCTGTCCAGGAAGGCTTCGAAGGCCTCGGCGCTGGCGAAATGCTCGCTGGCCAGACGGCGTGAACGCAGCAGCCAGGCCAGCGCCTCGCGCACATGCGCGTCGTCGTCCACGATGAAGATGAGGCCGTCGATGAGGGGTTGCATGGGAATGTCAGGCGATCGGTAATGTGAAGCGGAAGACGGTGCCGCGGGGCCGGTGGGCCTCGTGCATCAGCACGCCGCCGTGCTGCTCGACCACGGTGCGGCACAGGCTCAGGCCCAGGCCCATGCCGTCGGAGCGGGTGGTGAAGAAAGGCGTGAACAGGCGTTCGGCCACCTCGGGGCTGATGCCGGTGCCGATGTCTGCCACGGAGAGCTCGAGCCACTGGCGCAGGTCGGCCGGTGCATCGGGTGCGCCGATGCGGCCGGCACGTGCCACGCGCAGCGTCAGCACGCGCTCGCGCAGATCGGGCATGTCCATCGCCTGCATCGCGTTGCGCGCCAGGTTGAGCAGCACCTGCTCGACCAGCGTGCGGTCGCACAGCACCGCGGGCAGGGCGTCGGCCAGCACCACGTCGATGCGCACGCCGAGCTTGCGGGCCTGCAGGCGCACGAGCGGGAGCACGGCGTCGATCAGCGCCTGCGGCGCCACTGGCTCGCGCGTGCGGTCGCGCCGCCGCACGAAGTCGTGCACGCTGCGGATGACCTGGCCGGCGCGGTCGGCCTGCTCGGCGATGCGCCGCACCGCCATCGCCACCTCGGCGCCGTCGCCCTTCGCGCCCTGCAGCAGGTTGAGCGAGCCGCTCGCGTAGCTGGCGATGGCGGCCAATGGCTGCGTCAGTTCATGGCTGAGCAGCGACGCCATCTCGCCCACCGTCGCGAGACGGGCGCTGGCCTGCAGCCGTTCCTGCGTGGCGCGCGACAGCTCTTCGACACGACGCTGCTCGCTCACGTCGATGAAGGCGCTCATCCAGCCGGTCTGCACGCCATGCGCGTTGATGAGCGGCGCCTCGAAGATCAGCACCGGGAAGCGCGAGCCATCCTTGCGCATGAAGACCGACTCGAAGCCTTCGCGCGGCGGCATGCCGCCGGCCAGGCGCAGCGTCTGGCGCTTCTGGTATTCGTGCGCCAGCTCGGTCGGCCAGTAGGGCGCGTCGCCGGCACCGGCCTCGATCAGGTCGTCGGCGCTGAAGCCGACCATCTCGCAAAAGGCCGGGTTGACGTAGGTGATGCGGCCCTGCAGGTCGCGCGCACGCAGCCCGGTGATGACAGAGTCCTCCATCGCCTTGCGGAAGGCCAGCGTGTCGGCCAGTTCGTTCTCGGCGCGCAGGCGGCGCCGCGTGTCGCGCGCGAGCAGCACCAGCACCGACA
>CALRYR010000160.1:0-8444 GCA_943372425.1 Variovorax sp. YR752
GGCCGTCGATCATGATCGCCGCCTACCCGCAGAGCCAGCCGGAGAAGATCGACGAAGCCGCCGAGGCGCACGTGGCGCGCCTGAAGGCCATGGTCGACGCCTGCCGCACGCTGCGCGGCGAGATGAACGTGTCGCCCGCGACGCGGCTGCCGCTCTACGCCGTGGCCGACAGCACGGACGATGCCGACTTCCTGCGCCAGGCGGCGCCGGTGCTGCAGGCGCTAGCCAAGCTCAAGGAAGTGCGCGTGTTCGACGACGAAGCCGCGTGGGCCGCGGCCGCCGAAGCGGCGCCTGTCGCGGTAGTCGGCGCCGCCCGCCTGTGCCTGCACATGGAAATCGACAAGGCCGCGGAAAAAGTCCGAATCGGCAAGGAGATTGCGCGAATCGAGGGTGAGATAACAAAGGTTAACGGCAAGCTCGGCAATGAGGCCTTCGTGGCGAAGGCCCCGCCCGCGGTGATCACGCAGGAGCGACAGCGTCTGGCCGACTTCACCGCGATGGCGGCGCGGTTGGCCGATCAGCTTGTGCGCCTCGGCTGACACGTTCGGGACCCGGGATCCACGTACCATTCCGTATTCACTTTCTCCCAAATTCATGTCCAATACCACGCGCATCCGCAAAGCCGTTTTCCCCGTGGCCGGTTTCGGCACCCGCTTCCTTCCGGCCACCAAGGCCCAGCCGAAGGAAATGTTGCCGGTGGTGGACAAGCCGCTGATCCAGTACGCCGTCGAGGAAGCCTATGCCGCCGGCATCCGCGACATGATCTTCGTCACCGGCCGCAACAAGCGCGCCATCGAGGACCACTACGACACCGCCTACGAGCTGGAAAGCCAGCTCGAGGCCAGCGGCAAGACCGCCCTGCTGAACATCGCGCGCTCGGTCATGCCCGACGACATGACGGTGTCCTATGTGCGCCAGCCGCGGATGCTGGGCCTGGGCCATGCCGTGCTGTGCGCCGAGCATCTGGTCGGCAACGAGCCCTTCGCCGTGCTGCTGGCGGACGACCTGATGGTCGGCCCGCCGGACGGCCAGCCGGTGCTCGCGCAGATGACCGCGGCCTTCGCCCAGTTGGGCCGTTCGCTGCTGGCCGTGCAGGAAGTGCCGCTCGACCAGGTCAAGCGCTACGGCATCGTCGCCGGTGACACCATCGACGAAGGCCTGGTGAAGGTCAACAAGATGGTCGAGAAGCCGTCCCCGGAATCGGCGCCGTCACGCCTGGGCGTGGCCGGCCGCTACGTGCTGACGCCGGGCGTGTTCGCCGAGATCCGCAACCAGCCCAAGGGCGCCGGTGGCGAGATCCAGCTGACCGACGGCATCGCCGCGCTGATGAAGAAGGAAGCCGTCTACGCCTATGCGTACAAGGGCACGCGCTACGACTGCGGCAGCAAAGAAGGCTTCCTGCAGGCGACGGTCGAACTGGCGCTGGCCCACCCCGAGGTGGGCGGCCAGTTCCGCGAATACCTCAAGACCCTGGCGCTCTGAGCGCAGCGCCGGGCCGGGCGGCCGGGGCTGCGGCCCCGGTGTCCGTCAACGTCGGCGCAGGACGTGGATGTAATCGGTACCCACGGTCTGCTGCTCGACCAGGTCGTTGCCGGTCTGGCGGGCGAAGGCCTGAAAGTCGCGCAACGAGCCGGCGTCGGTCGACACCACCCGCAGCAGCTGGCCGCTCTGCATGTCGTTGAGCGAGCGCTTGGCCTTCAGGATCGGCAGCGGGCAGTTCAGGCCGCGCGTGTCGAGTTCTTGGTGGATGTGCATGGCGTTCCTGGAATCAGCGAAAAATACTCAAGAGGTCGAGGCCGCCGGGCGGGGCCACTCGACGAATTCGGGCTCGAAGCCGCGGCCGCGCAGCCAGTCCGCCAGCGCATAGCCGGTGCCCGCGGGCCAGCATTTGAGTTGCGCCAGGTCGTACAGCCGGTAGTCGACCAGTTCGGGTGACAGGGCCACCTCACCATCGGCCACCACGTGGTAGGCGATGATCACCTGGTTCATGCGCTGGAAGTCGTAGACGCCCACGAGGTTCACTTCGCTCGCGTCGAGATTCGTCTCTTCCTTCACCTCGCGCGCAATGCCGCCCTGCGGCGTCTCGCCGGCTTCCATGAAGCCGGTGATGAGCGCATACATCTTGTGTTGCCAGGCCGCGTTGCGCGCCAGCAGGACCTGCCCGCGGTACTCGACGATGGCAGCGAGCACGGGCGTCGGGTTGTTCCAGTGCGTCCACTCGCACGACGGGCAGCGCAGGCGCGTCGTCGGGCCGCTGTCTTCAACGAGTTCGATGTGCGCGAGCGGCGTCGCGCAGGCCGGGCAGTAGGTGGGCTGGAACACGGTCGGGCTCGGCGGGTCAGGCGGGGAAGACGCCGGTCGACAAGTAGCGGTCGCCCCGGTCGCACACCACGAAGACGATGGTTGCGTTCTCGACGGTCTTGGCGATCTGCAGCGCAGCCCACAGCGCGCCAGCGGCCGAGATGCCGCCGAAGATGCCCTCTTCGCGGGCCAGGCGCCGGGCCATCTCCTCGGCGTCGTCCTGGCTGACGTTCACCACCTGGTCGACCCGGCTCGGGTCGTAGATCTTGGGGAGGTATTCCTGCGGCCACTTGCGGATGCCCGGAATGCGCGAGCCTTCTTCGGGTTGCGCGCCGACGATCTGGACCGCCGGGTTCTTCTCCTTCAGGAAGCACGACACGCCGGTGATGGTGCCCGTGGTGCCCATGGCACTCACGAAGTGCGTGACCTTGCCCTGCGTGTCGGCCCAGATCTCGGGGCCGGTCGTCTCGTAGTGGATGCGCGGGTTGTCGGGGTTGGCGAACTGGTCAAGCACCCGGCCCTTGCCCTGCGCGACCATCTGGTCGGCCAGGTCGCGGGCGTATTCCATGCCGCCGCTCTTGGGCGTGAGCAACAGCTCGGCGCCGAACGCTTTCATGGTCTGGGCGCGCTCGATGGACAGGTCCTCCGGCATGATCAGCACCATGCGGTAGCCCTTGATGGCCGCGGCCATCGCCAGCGCAATGCCGGTGTTGCCCGAGGTCGCCTCGATCAGCGTGTCACCGGGCTTGATTTCGCCGCGCTCCTCGGCGCGCCGGATCATCGACAGCGCCGGGCGGTCCTTCACCGACCCCGCCGGATTGTTGCCTTCGAGCTTGCCGAGGATCACGTTGCCGCGCTGCGCGTTCTCGGTCGCGTCGATGCGCTGCAGGGCAACAAGCGGCGTCTTGCCGATCGCGTCTTCGATGGTCGGGTACTTCATGCGAGCACTGTGCCATAATTTTCGGCTGCACTCTTCCCGTGCCCGGGTGGTGAAATTGGTAGACGCAGGGGACTCAAAATCCCCCGCCGCAAGGCGTGCCGGTTCGATTCCGGCCCCGGGCACCATCGGTCAATGCCGGTGGGAGCAACCTGATGCGTTGTTGCTCCAGATCTTCGAGATGCTCTTTCCGCTCAGCGCAGGCTGGCCCAGGCCGTGACGCGCTGCCAGGCGGATGACATGAAGTTGTTGGTGTGAACGTAGCGCCGCGCCATTTGCGCGGCATGGCGGCGTCGGACCACGGAGTCCAGAGCATCGGCGACAAGGCCGGCGTTGAGATCGCCGCGCACGCACTGCAGGCGAAGACCCAGGGCAATGTGGTCGAGGTCATCGACGCTCAGGCGGGTCATGTGCAGATCGGGAGCGGTCTGTGCTCTGCGAGGGAAGGTTTTGCCGTGTGCCATGTAATCAATTGTGTTTAATTGTGGCCGGCACTGCAAGGTAAAACTTCACGCTTTAGTTCACATATGAGAACCAATGGGTTACCAGTTTCGGCGCTCGCTCACGGCATGCCGAGATAACAACGGACATCCTGAGCGGAAGTGCCCACTTCGGCCACGGCGGCGCGAAGTTGATGCTCATCGACGCCGAGGGCGTCGAGCCAGTATTCGAGCGCCTGGTGCTGCGTGACGTCGACCGAACTGGTTTCGATCGGGCCGATGGTGGGGGCGGGGACGTGCATGGCGATTCTCCTGTGGCGGACGCCGAAGGATTCCGCCGCTTCGATGAAAACGCTGCCAGACAAAGACGCACCGGCGCGCCATCAAGGTCCGCATGGTGGGCGCTCGCCCCCCGACGCGCCGCGCCCGCTGACGCCGCCGTTGTTTGAAACAAACGTATCTGCAATGTCACAGATCACATTTGTTGTCAGCGCCCACTGTCGCCGTGACAATGTGTTGACCTACATGACACCCTCATCCCCTGCCCTCGCCTACTACGAACGCATGGCCTGCTCACCGCAATGGCTCGCGTTCAACCATGCGCTCGCGCTGGAACTGAGCGCCGGCCTGCCGCTGGAGGAAAACCGCCGGCTGTTCGCGCGCATCGGCGAGCGCGTGGCGCAGCAGTTCCCATTGGTGCGCTGCAACACGCTGGCCGAGTTCGAAGGTGCCGTCAACGCACGCTGGGAAGCCATCGGCTGGGGCTTCGGACGCCTGGAAGAAGGGGCAGAGACGCTGTCGATCACCCACGACTGCAGTCCGCTCGCTGCGGCTTTCGGTGCCGATGCGGCGGGCTGGACCTGCGGCTTTCTCGAAGGCGCCTACCAGGCCTGGTTCCGGGCGCAGGGCAGCCCCGCCGGATTGCGCGTGCAGGCGGTGACTGGCGGTGAGGAGGAAACGTCGGCCACGCAGGTGCGGCTGGCCCTCGGAAAGTTCGCCGCATGAAAGACGCCAACGCGCAGCAGGAAGACGTCACCGGGCTGTTCCGCAAGTTCGGCGGCGACGCCGGGGCGTACAAGGAATTCGCGCCGGCGGAGATTCCCGCCGCCACACGCCCGGCTGCGCCACCCGTCGCCCCGGTTCCGTCGCCAGCGCCGGCGCTTCACGTCCTGGCACCGACCCCGGCAGCACCCGTCCAACACCCGGTCGCCGCACGCGCCGTCGAGCCGTTGCCGTTCGCGGCCAACGAGGTGCCCCCCATGCCGTCTGCCACGCGCGAACTCGATCGGCTGTTTGCGCGCCTGGATGCCTGCGCCCCCATCCCAGCCCCTGCAGCAGCGCGCGGGCTGATGGCGCACTGGCGCAGGCCGGGTTGATGCCGGTGATCCCGGCGTTCGCGCGGCGCGCCCTGGCGCCGGCTTTTCCTTCCGCACAGGTGCCTCGATGACCTCCCCCGACACAGCGTCGACCGACACCCCGTTGCTCGGTCGTCTTCCCTGGCTGCGCGCCGTGGCCTGGATCGTGACGGCCCTGCTGATGGTCGCGCTGATCATCGCGCCGCTCACGATGAACCAGCAGCTCGCGCTCGCGATCGCCATCTTCATCGCCGCGCTCGTGATCAACCGCTTCGCTGGCCGTTTCGCGACGCTGGCGATGATCTTCCTGTCGGTGATCGCCTCGTCGCGCTACATCTACTGGCGCGTGACCGAGACGATGGTCATGGACAACCCGCTGGACCTGATCCTGGGCGCCGGCCTGCTGGTCGCCGAGGTCTATGCCTTCGTGGTGCTGCTGCTGGGCTACATCCAGACCGCCTGGCCGCTGGAGCGCAAGCCGGTCGCGATGCCCGACGACGTCGCGCTGTGGCCCACGGTCGACCTGTTCATCCCGACCTACAACGAGCCGCTGTCGGTGGTGCGCGCCACGGTGCTGGCCGCGCAGTCGATCGACTGGCCCCGCGACAAGCTGAAGATCTTTGTGCTCGACGATGGCCGGCGCGAGGAATTCCGCGTGTTCTGCGAAGCGGTGGGCGTGCACCACGTCACCCGCGACAACAACCGCCACGCCAAGGCCGGCAACATCAACGCCGCGCTCAAGCACACCACCGGCGAGTTCATCGCGATCTTCGACTGCGACCACATCCCCACGCGCTCCTTCCTGCAGATCGCGATGGGCTGGTTCGGCAAGGACCCGAAGCTGGGCATGGTGCAGACGCCGCACTACTTCTTCTCGGCCGACCCCTTCGAGAAGAACCTCGGCACCTTCGGCACGGTGCCCAACGAGGGCGAACTGTTCTACGGCCTGATCCAGGACGGCAACGACCTCTGGAACGCGACCTTCTTCTGCGGCTCGTGCGCGGTGCTGCGCCGCACGATCTGCGAAGAGGTCGGCGGCATCGCGGTCGAAACGGTGACCGAGGACGCGCACACCGCGCTCAAGATGCACCGCCTGGGCTACAACACCGCCTACCTCGCGCTGCCGCAGGCCGCCGGCCTGGCGACCGAGAGCCTCTCGGGCCACGTCGGCCAGCGCATCCGCTGGGCGCGCGGCATGGCGCAGATCTTCCGCATCGACAACCCGCTGTTCGGCCGCGGGCTGCAGTGGGCGCAACGCCTGTGCTACGTCAATGCGATGCTGCACTTTCTGTACGGCCTGCCGCGCCTCATCTACCTGACGGCGCCGCTGGCCTACCTGTTCTTCGGCGCCAGCGTGATCCACGCGTCGGCCTCGATGATCTTCGCCTACGCGCTGCCGCACATCTTCCACGCCAACCTCACCAACAGCCGCATCCAGGGGCGCTTCCGCTACCTGTTCTGGAACGAGGTGTACGAAGCGGTGCTGGCCTGGTACATCTTCCGGCCCACGCTGGTCGCGCTGATCAACCCCAAGCTCGGCAGCTTCAACGTGACCGCCAAGGGCGGCCTGATCGAGGAGGAGTATTTCGACACCTCGATTGCCAAGGCGAGCCTGTTCCTGCTGGCGCTCAACTTCCTGGGCGTGGCGGCCGGCCTGTGGCGCCTGACCTGGGTCGACGACGAGAACATCGCGACGGTCTGGCTCAACCTGGCCTGGACCTTCTACAACCTGGTGATCCTGGGCGCCTGCGTGGCCGCCGCCAACGAGACGCGGCAGCTGCGCAATGCCCACCGCATCACGCTGCAGATTCCGGCCACCCTGTACCTGCCCGACGGCCAGGCGCTGCAGGGCCAGACCTCCGACTTCTCGACCGGCGGCCTCGGGCTCGACCTGCCGGCCGACCTGTCGATGGCGCAGGACGCGCCGCTCGAAGTCGCGCTCTACCGCGGCGAGACCGAGTTCCGCTTCCCCGCGACCGTGCGCTTCAGCCGCGGCAAGCGCCTGGGCCTGGCCTTCGCGCCACTGAGCTTCGAGCAGGAGCGCGCGCTGGTGCAGTGCACGACCGCCCGCGCCGACATCTGGGCCGCGCGCTGGGGCAACCACCCGCGTGCCGCGGTGCACCGCGTGATCGGCCACATCGCGCGCATCAGCGCGGTCGGCTTCAAGGACATGTTCTCCCACTATTACCGTACCGGCCTGCGCAAGTTGCGCCCGGCCACTCCCCGCTCGGCGAAGGCCGCCGTCGGCGCCAAGGAACCTACCTGATGATGCAGGCCGCTTTCGCTCGTTCTTCCTCGATGCCGCCGCATTCGATGCGCGCCGCGGCGGTGCTGGTGGCCCTGCTGGCCTGGGCCGGTGGCGCCGCCGACCCGGCGGCGGCGCAAGCACCCGCAACCACGGCGGCTCCGGCCACGCCTGTGGCCGCATCGGGCGCCGCCACCGCGCCCACCGGCACCGCGCGCGAATTCACGCTGACCCAGCTCGGCCTCGACTACGCCATCCAGTTGCGCGGCGTGAACGGCACGGTCGGCATCCCGTTCAGCGTGCGCGCGGACGAGCTGGTCACCGGCGCCGGACTGCGGCTGAACTACGCCTACTCGCCGGCGCTGATCCCCGAGCTGTCGCACCTGAAGGTGAGCGTGAACGACGTTCTGGTGTCGACGATCGCCCTGCCGCGCGAGGGCGCCGGCAAGCCGCAGACGGCCGACATCACCATCGACCGCCGCCTGGTCACCGACTTCAACCGCATCAACGTCGAGCTGGTCGGCCACTACACGCGCGAATGCGAAGACCCGCAGCACAGCAGCCTGTGGGCCAAGGTCGACGCGTCCAGCACGCTGCGGCTGAACGTACTGCCGCTGAAGACCGCGAGCGACCTCGCCGTGCTGCCACAGCCCTTCTTCGACCGGCGCGACGTGCGCCGCGCGAGCATTCCCTTCGTCTTCGGCGGCACGCCGTCGTCGACCACGCTCGAAGTGGCCGGCATCGTGTCGTCGTGGTTCGGCGCGCTCGCGGGCTACCGCGGCGCGACCTTCCCGGTGGCGAACGACGCCCTGCCTGCGGCCAACGCCGTGGTGTTCGCCACGCCCGAGACGGCCATCCCCGGCCTCACGCTGCCGGCCATCGCCGGCCCGACGGTGACGGTCATCGACCATCCGCAGGACGCCACCCGCAAGCTGCTGCTGGTGATGGGCCGCAACCCCGGCGAACTGCGCACCGCCGCCACCGCGCTCACGCTGAACGCGCGCACCTTCACCGGCGCCAGCGTCACCATCCCGAGCCTGCAGGAGATTCCCGCGCGCAAGCCCTACGACGCACCACGCTGGATCGCGAGCGACCGCCCGGTGCAGTTCGGCGAGCTGACGCAGGCGGCCGACCTCAACGTGCGCGGCTATTCGCCGGACGTGGTC
>CALRYR010000161.1:0-8435 GCA_943372425.1 Variovorax sp. YR752
TCAGTTCACAGGCTGCGCCAGAAGTCGATCAGCAGCGCGACGAATTCGTCGGGCTTCTCCACGGCGCTGATGTGGGCCGCGTCGATGGTGGCGAGCTTCGCGCCGGGGATCTGCGCGGCCATCTGCTCGGACATCGACAGCGGCGTGGCCAGGTCCTGCAGCCCGGCGATGACGAGCGTAGGCACCGCGATGCGCGTGTTGCTCTCGCGGAAGTCGATGGCCGCGACCGCCTTGCAGCTTTCGACGTAGCCGGCGGCATCGGTCCTCACCAGCATGTCGCGCAGCGCTGCCGCAGCGGCGGTGCCTTCGGGCGTCGCGCGCCAGTCCGGCGTGATCCAGCGCTCGACCGCGCCGTCGGCCACGGCAGCGACGCCGTCGGCCTGCACACGCGCCACGCGCGCCGTCCATGGCGTGCTGTCGGGGTAATGCGCGCTCGAGTTCGCGATAACCACCGTCTTCAGCAGCTCAGGGCGGCGCACGGCCAGGGCCTGCGCCGTCATGCCGCCCATCGAGAGGCCGACGAAGTGCACCGGCTCACCGGCGGCCTCGCGCTCGATCAGCGCGGCCACGTCGTCGGCCAGCGTGTCGATGCTGAACGCACCCGGCACGACGGCGGACCCGCCGTGGTCGCGGTGGTCGTAGCGGATGACGGTGTGGGCGCGTGCGAGCAATGCGGCCACGCCGTCCCACATGTGCAGGTTGCAGCCGAGTGCGTGGCTCAGCACGACGATCGGGCCTTCGCCCTCGCGCAGGACGTTGAGGGAAATCATTTCAGGGTCTCCTTGTGATGGATGGTGCCGCCAGGCGCGGCAGCCAGAAGAAAGCGATGAGCACCAGCACCACGCCCGCCAGCAGCATCGGCACGACCATCGGCCAGGCGCCGTTGGACGATTGCGGGTCGACGAAGCTGGCCGCGGTCTGGCCGACGATGAAGCCGACCAGCATCATGCCGAAGCCCGACCACGACACGGCCCGACCCGCGAGATGCGGCAGGTCGCCCACCGCGCCGGCCTGGCCGCAGGGTTGGTGGACGCCGTGGCCCAGGCAGTACACGGCATGGCCGATCAACAGGGGCACGACCGACTGCGGCGCCAGCACGCAGCCAACGACCTGGATCAGCGGCCCGGTCAGGCTCAGCGTCGCGCCGAGCTGCACCGTGCGCACGACACCCAGCCGCCGCAACAGGCGCCGGCACATAGTGGTGCTGCCGATGTAGACCAGCGAGCCACCCGCGGGGATCCAGCCGTACATGATGGGCGACAGCCCGAGGTAGCCGATGTAGACCATCGGCGACAGCAGCAGAAAGGCGAAGATGCCGCTGTAAGTGGTGGCCGCGACCGAGGCCCATGCGCGAAAGCTCGGGCTGGCGAACACCTCGCGCACGCTGCCTTTGGGCACAGCCGGTTCGCCTGCGCCGGGCCGGTGCAGCGTCTCGCCAAAACGGCGGAAACACAGCACCCACAGCAGCACGGCGTACGTGGCCATGCCGCCCAGCACCCAGCGCCAGCCCAGCTCCTGCACAGTGAAGGCGCCCATCACCGGCGCGATCAGGCCGACCACGCCGAGGCCGGTCAGCCCGCGTGCCATGACGTGCGGGCCCTCGTGCGCAGGGTACAAATCACGCACCGCCGCGCGCGCGCAGACCAGGATGGCGGCCATCGCGAAGCCCTGCAGCACGCGGAAGCCCACCAGCACCGCCATGCTCGGCGAGAAGATCGCGCCGGCCGCGGCGACGGCGTAGACCGCCAGGCCGGTGAGCAGCACCGGGCGCCGCCCGACGCGGTCGGACAGCGGGCCGCAGACCAGCTGCGCGATGCCGAAGGCCAGCACGAAGGCGGTGAGGCTGGCGCTGGCGGAGCCGAGGTCGCGCGCGATCTCGGGCAGCGCAGGCAGGTAGCTGTCGGTCGCGACCGGCTGGGCCGCCAGCAGCAGCGGCAACAGCAGCACGAAGGCCGTCGCGGGCGATGGCGCGTGGCCCCGCACGCTCACTTCGGCAGCTC
Source organism: Variovorax sp. YR752 (assembly GCA_943372425.1). Classification (GTDB taxonomy): domain Bacteria; phylum Pseudomonadota; class Gammaproteobacteria; order Burkholderiales; family Burkholderiaceae_C; genus Variovorax. Next base: position 2,001 of record CALRYR010000161.1, read on the forward strand.
TTCGAGCAGGCCCTTCTCGCGCAGGATCGCGGTTGCGATGCCGAAGGCATGGTTGGCCACCGGCACACCGCAGTAGATGGCGGCCATCATCAGCACTTCCTTGATGTCCTCGGGCGTCAGGCGCGACTCGGGCGGGCCGTCCAGCGCGGCGCGCACATGCATCGCGAACTCCTCATACGCATGCGTGCCGAGCATCATCGACAGCACCATGTAGCGGCGCGTCTTGTCGCCCAGCGCGGGGCGGCCCCAGATGTCGTGCCACGCGTGGCGCGTGATGAGCTCCTGGAACTCGGCATTGAAGGTGGTGCGTTTGGCGAGCGACTGGTCGACCCAGGCGTCGCCCAGCACGCGTCGGCGCTGCAGCAGGCCGCGTTCGTAGTCGGGATGAGGTGTTGTCTCGTCGCTCATGGCGAACCGTCCTTGGATGATGTGTTGTTGCGAATCGCGTCGAAGCGGGCTTGCAAGTCGTGCGCCTGAGCGCGTGCGAGTCCGGCCGCGCCGTCGGCAGCCGCCGGATCGAACCATTCATCGGCCGCCTGGGCCGGCAGCTCGGCGCGCAGCCGGTCGATGTTGGCGCGCATGCGTGCCACGTCCGCGTTCAGCCCCGGCAGCGCGCCCGCGAGCGCATGGGCGCTGCCCTGCACGGTGAGCCACAGCTGCGGCCATTCGGCCAGTTCGGCCTGCCAGGGCCCGAGGGCGCGCTGGTGCTGCTGCGGCATCGCAGCCAACATCGCGGCGACCTGCTGCGGCGCACGCTGCGCCGCAGCCAGCGCCACCATCGACGCGACCGGGTTGCGCTTGTGCGGCATGGCCGACGAGCCGCCCCGGCCGGGCTCGGCGGGTTCGGTGACTTCGGCGACCTCGTACTGGCCCAGCAGCGAGATGTCGAGCGCGATCTTGCCCAGGCTGCCGGCCAGCAGGCCGAGCTCGCAAGCCAGCGCCGTCCAGCTGTCGCGCTGGGTGTGCCAGGTGGCGCCGGGGTCGCGCAGCTGCAGCGCGGCGGCCATGCGCGCGCGCACCGCGGCGCCCTGCCCCTTCATCTGCGCCAGCGTGCCGACCGCGCCGCCGAGCTGCAACTGCAGTGCCGCCTGCGCCGCGACCTGCAGGCGCTCGCGGCTGCGCACCAGCGGTGCGGCCCAGCCCGCACACACCAGGCCGAAGCTGGTGACCGAGGCCGGCTGCATCAGCGTGCGCGCCAGCATGGGCGTGGCCGCGTGGTGCCCCGCGTGGCGCAGCAGCGCAGCGATGGCGGCATCGACATCGGCCAGCAGCAGCACGAGCGCATCGCGCGTCACCAGCACCATCGCCGTGTCGATCACGTCCTGGCTGGTGGCGCCGAGGTGCACGTGCGGCAGCGCCTCCGGATAACGCTGACCGACAATGTCCTTCAGCGCCTTCACCAGCGGGATGGCGAGGCTGCCGGCGCGGCCACTGTCGAGGCCGATCTTTACAGGGTCGAAATCGTCGAGGCCGCAGCAGGCGGCGATGGCGTCGGCCGCGGCGGCGGGGATGAGGCCGACGTCGGCCTGTGCGCGCGCCAGCTCGGATTCAAAGCGCAGCATGGCGCCGATGACGGCCGGGCCGTCGAAGACCGTCCGCATGGCGGGGGTCGAGAGGAAGCTGTCGAAGATGCTCATGGAAGGATGTCCTGGGGCGCGACGGTCAGAGGCGGCGGCCGAACGGCAGTTGACCGCGCCAGTAGCGCAGCGTCAGCCAGCCGCCGAGGATGCCGCCCAGGTGCGCGAAATGCGCGACACCCGTCATGCTGCCCGTGACGCCGAGGAAGAGTTCGATCACACCGTAGATCACCACGAACAACCAGGCCGGCATCGGGATCGGCGGGATCAGCGGGACGATGCGACGGTTCGGGAACAGCATCGCGAAGCCGGCCAGCAACCCGAACAGGCCACCCGATGCGCCCACCGTCGGGTTCGGGCTGCCGCTCCACGCCGCCACCAGCAACTGCGTCAGCGCCGCGACGATCACGCTCGCGAAGTAGAAGACCAGCAGGCGCTTCGAGCCCCACACGCGTTCGAGTTCGGCACCGAACATGAACAGGCCGAACATGTTGAAGACCAGGTGAGACAACCCGCCGTGCAGGAAGGCATAGGTGATCACCTGCCACGGCATGAAGCCGCCCGAGCCGACCGGCCACAGGGCGAAGGCGGCCAGGCCGTCGATGCCCAGCGACTGCAGCAGGAACACGACCACGCAACTGAGGATCAGCGCCTGGGTGGCGGGCGGCATGGAAAACATCGGGGCTCCGTTTCTGGACAGGAAGGAAAGAAAAGTTGCGGGGTGCGACTCAGGCGGCGGCGCGGGGTTCCAGGGCGGCTTCGGCACGAAGCATGCGCCAGGCACACAGCGTGCCCAGCAGCGCGAGCACCGTGGCTGCCACGTACATCGCCACGAAACCGAAACTGCTGGCCAGCGCACCGCCCGCCAGCACGCCGGCCACGCCCCCGATACCGTAGCCGACCACGGTGAAGAGCGCCTGACCCCGCCCCCGCAGCCTACCGGGGAAATGGCGCGTGATCAGCGCGATACAGGTCGTGTGGTGCGCGGCGAAGCTCAGGCCGTGCAGCAGCTGCGCGAACAAGATGGCCGCGAGCCACTGCCCGGCCACGCCGGTCATCGCCATGCGCACCACCGCGACCGCGCTGCACAGCAGCAGCCAGTGCGGCATCGTCAGACGGCCGATGAAGCGGCCCTGCACGAAGAACCAGGCCACCTCGGTCACGATGGACAGCGCCCAGAGCGCACCGATCATGCCCTTGCCGTAGCCGAGCGAATCGAGGTAGAGCGACAGAAAGCCGTAGATCGAGAAGTGCGCGGTGACGTGCAGGCACAGCGACAGCAGGAACCAGCGCACCACCGGCTGGCGCAGCACGGGCAGCACCGGCACATGGTCCTTGGCATGGTCCGCGCGCGGCTCGCGCACGTCGGGCAGGCGCCAGGCGGCCAGCAGCACCAGTGCCAGCGTGATGCCCGCCCACAAGGGGAAGTGGCCCATGCTGAAGCGGTCGAACCATGCGCCGGCAACGAACACGGTGACCAGAAAGCCCGCCGAGCCCCATAGCCGAATGCGCCCGTAGCGGCCCCAGTCGCCGGCCACCAGTTGCGCCATCGCCGCCTCGGTCAGCCCCATCATCGAACTGGTGTGGGTGAAGAGCAGCAGCAGCACCAACGCGATCCACCAGGCGTTGCCCGGCACCCAGAGGCCGAAGGACACCGCCAGCGCGATGGCCGCGCTGATGCGCAGCAGCCGCACGCGCTCGCCCGTGCGGTCGCTCAGCGCGCCCCAGGCGTAGGGCGCGAACACACGGGTGAAGGACTGCACCGCCGCCAGCAGGCTGATGGTGAGGATCGGCAGCCCCTGGTCCTTCAGCCACAGCGGCAGGTAGGGGTTGAAGAAACCGATGTGCGCGAAGTAGCTGGCCGACAGCGCGGCGAAGGCCAGCAGGTGGCCGTGGCCGCCTGCAGCCGCTGGCGAAGACGGCGCCGCCGCCACTACAGGAAGGACGCCTGCAGCGGCGCAGCGTCCACGGCGGCCGAGACCTCGCCGTTCTGCGCGCGCTGGCGCAAGGCATGTTCCATCACCACCAGCGCCAGCATCGCCTCGGCGATCGGCGTCGCGCGGATGCCGACGCAGGGGTCGTGCCGGCCCTTGGTGACGACCTCGACCGGCTGGTTGTTCACGTCGATCGACTGGCGCGGGCTGATGATCGAGCTGGTCGGCTTGATGGCGATGCTCACTTCCAGGTCCTGGCCCGACGTGATGCCCCCCAGAACCCCGCCCGCGTTGTTGGTCTCGAAGCCGTCGGGCGTGATCGAGTCGCCGTGCGTGGTGCCGCGCTGTGACACGCTGGCGAAGCCCGCGCCGATCTCGACGCCCTTGACCGCATTGATGCCCATCATGGCGTAGGCGATCTCGGCGTCCATCTTGTCGAACAACGGCTCGCCCAGGCCCACCGGCACCTTTGAGGCCACAACGCGGATGCGCGCACCGCACGAATCGCCGGCCTTGCGCAGCGCGTCCATGTACGCCTCAAGATTCGCCACGTCGGCCACCGGCGCGAAGAAGGGGTTGTTCGGCACGTGCGACCATTCCTCGAATGGAATGGCGATCTCGCCGATCTGCGTCATGCAGCCGCGGAAGACGGTGCCGTACTTCTCGTAGAGCCATTTCTTGGCCACCGCGCCGGCCGCGACCATCGGCGCGGTCAGCCGGGCCGACGAGCGCCCGCCGCCGCGCGGGTCGCGAATGCCGTACTTCTTCCAGTAGGTGAAGTCGGCGTGGCCGGGGCGGAACTGCTGGGCGATCTGCCCGTAGTCCTTGCTGCGCTGGTCGGTGTTCTGGATCAGCAATGCGATCGGCGTGCCGGTCGTCTTGCCCTCGTACACGCCCGACAGGATCTGTACCGCGTCGGGCTCGTTGCGCTGCGTGACGTGGCGGCTGGTGCCGGGGCGGCGGCGGTCGAGATCGCCCTGGATGTCGGCCTCGGTCAGCGCCATGCCGGGCGGGCAGCCGTCGATGACGCACCCGATCGCCGGGCCGTGCGACTCTCCGAAGTTGGTGACCGCGAAGAGATTGCCGAATGTGGTGCCGCTCATGGGGCAGGATTATCCCCACAACAGCGCGGGTCCGCCCCATGCGGGGGCGCCGACCCCGGCTTCAGTCGGCCTTGACGCGCGCGTCCAGCCTTTGGGTGAGTTCGCCGATCTGCAGGTCGATGGCGAACAGCCGCTCGTTGAGGATGGCCGTCTGCAGCCGCAGCGCCTCGACGATCGCCCGCGTCTGCGGATCGGGGGCGGTGTCGACCAGGACCGACAGCTCGTGCATTTTCTTGCGCAGTTCGTTGCTCATCGCGAGTCCTCTCGTGGGTTCGCCACAGTATGGCGGCCCGACCGTCCGTCGCGCAACGCCGACGCGGGAACGCTTTATGCATGGTGCGGCGCAGCATCCCCACCACTCGAAGGAGATTGCCCATGCTGGACCGTACCGCCACCCAGTTCTCCCACGTCAAGCCCGGCGACACCGATTTCGTGTCCGGCGGCCTGCGCGACTTCTTCCTGTACCGCGACCTCGGCGTCGCCGAAGCCACCAACGGCAAGGTCATCGCCCATCTGGTCAAGGCCAACATGGCGCCCGAGACCGGCACCGGCTGGCACAAGCACGAGGCCGATTTCCAGATCGTCATCATGACCAAGGGCTGGGCCAAGTTCATGTACGAGGACAAGGAAACCCTGGTCGAGGCCGGCGACGTGGTGCACCAGCGCCCGGGCATCCGCCACTACCTGTTCGACTACTCGCCCGACATGGAGTACCTGGAGATCGTCTCGCCAGCCGACTTCAAGAGCGTCGACTGCGAGCCCGCTGCCGAAGTGCCCGCGCCGACGCCCTGGAAGTAGTCCGACACGCGAAGGCTGGACTTCAGCCATTCCTGAAGCTCCGGTAGCGGGAGGACAATGAGCGCATGCCCGCCTCCCTCCCCGAACTCCCGCCCCTCAACCGCCAGTTCGTCGCCCACTTCGGCGAGATGGGCAGCAAGTGGGGCATCAACCGCACCGTCGGCCAGATCTACGCGCTGATCTTCATTTCGGAGCGCGCCCTCAACGCTGACGAGATCGCCGAACTGCTCGCCTTCTCGCGCTCCAACGTGAGCATGGGCCTGAAGGAACTGCAGTCCTGGCGCCTTGTGCGCCTGCGCCACCAGCCCGGCGATCGCCGCGAGTACTTCGAGGCGCCCTCCGACGTCTGGGAAATCTTCCGCGTCCTCGCCGAAGAGCGCCGCCGCCGCGAGATCGAGCCCACGCTCTCGATGCTGCGCGGCGCCCTGCTCGAAGAACCCACCAACGATGCCGAACGCCATGCGCAGGAACGCATGCGCGAGATGCACGACCTGATCGACCGGCTGATGAAGTGGTTCGACGACGTGCAGCGCCTCGCCCCCGAGACCGCCATGCAGCTCATGGGCATGGGCGCGACGGTGACGAAGGTGCTGGGGTTGAAGGATCGGTTGACGGGGGGCGGGAAGGACAAGAAGAAGGCGGGTTGACTGCTTCAGGATGAGGCCGCGCCGAGCTCATGCCGGCGCGGTGCACTGCTCCGCGAATGTCCCCCGGCCTGCGGCCTCCTCCTTGATTTCGCTGCGCAGTGCACCGCACCGGCCTGAGCCTTTGAAAACGACGGACACAATTCTCAAACACCCTAGCGAGGAAAGTAGCAATGGCTCAATCGATCAGTGTCCTCGAGGTCCGTATTTCGATTGACAAGATCCGCGCGCTGTCATCAGAGCAGCGGTACACCTACTATCTTTTGGGCTTTATCTGCAATGAACTAACGGCCCTTCGTAAGCTGACTTCGTTCGCGCTGTTGCAAGCACGCGGTGGTGATACTCGGCCTGTTCGAACGAATGCCGACATGTCACAAGT
>CALRYR010000162.1:0-8409 GCA_943372425.1 Variovorax sp. YR752
TGGGTTCTTCGTTGAGCCGGGCGCGGTGCTGCACGCGTCGCAGCTCGCGGTAGGCGGCCGCGGCGCTCCGGCCGACGTCGTCGGGCAGCAGTCCGGTCGCCTCGGCGCGCTGCAGCAGCGCGATGTTGCCGAGGTTGGGCACCAGCTCGGGATGCAGGCAGGCCTGCGACAGCACCAGGTACTGCACGGCGAACTCCGCATCGACCATTCCACCGGGGCTGTGCTTGACGTCGAAGCGTCCGGCCTTCACCGGGTGCGCCGCACGCACCTTGTTGCGCATCGCCACGATCTCGGCCTTGAGCGCGTCGTGGTCACGAGGCGCGCAGATGACCGCGTCGCGCACACCATCGAAACGCGCACCCAGCGCCGGGTCGCCCAGCACGAAGCGGGCGCGCGTCATGGCCTGGTGCTCCCAGGTCCACGCCGTGTTGCCGCCCCGGCCGAGCTGGTACTTCTCGTAGGCGGCGAAGCTGGTGGTGAGCAGGCCCGAATTGCCGTTGGGCCGCAGCGCGGTGTCGATCTCGAACAGGTCGCCCTCGCGCGTCTTGACGGTGAGCCAGTTGATCAGCTTGCGCACGTAAGCCGCATAGACCTCGCCGGCGCGCTCGTCCTCGTCTTCGTAGACGAAAACGATGTCCAGGTCGCTGCCGTAGCCCAGCTCCTTCCCGCCCAGCTTGCCGTAGCCGATGATGGCGAACTGCGGCGTCTCGCGGTGGCGGTTGCGCACATGCGGCCAGCACCAGCGCGCGGTGATGCGCAGCACGGTGTCGGCCATGGCGCTCAGGTCGTCAGCCACCTGCTCGACCGTGATGCGGCTGTCGACGTCGCGCGCCAGGGTGCGGAACACCTCGGCATGGTGCGCGTGGCGCAGCAGGTTGAGCAGCCGTTCCTCGTCGTCTTCGCCGGTGCGGCGCAGCGAGGCCAGGCGCATCTCCAGCTCGCGCTCGAACTCCTCTGCGTCGAAGCGGCCCGCCAGCATCTCGTCACTGGCCAGTTCGTCGATGACGCCCGGGTGCTGCATCAGGTAGCGCGCCGGCCACTTGGCCGCACCGAACAGGCGCAGCAGCCGCTCCTGCACGGTCGGGCGCTCGACCAGCAGCGCCAGGTAGCTCTCGCGGCGCAGCAGGGGCTCGATCCAGTCGGCCCAGCGCAGCGCGGCTTCGGTGCGCTGCGCGCGGGCTTCTTCGCCGTCGGCCGCCTGGATCCAATGGCCGGTGCGGCGCACCAGTTGCCGCAGCCGGGCGCGGGTCTCGTCGCGCAGCGCCAGGATGCGGGGGCTCTCGCGCCAACGCTCCATGCGCGCGCCGAAGGTCGGGGGCAGTTGCGCGATCAGGTCGACCAAGTCAACCGGCGGCTCGAGCTTGGTCTTGCCGTTGCAGCCGACGCATTGCTTCTCGCCGCCCAGCAGCTTGTCGAATTCCTGCGCCACGAATTCGCGGTGACCGTCGAGTTCGGCCAGGAACACGCAGCTGTCCGCCAGGCCGAGGGAGCGGGCGATCCAGTCCACGTCTTCGTCGGCGACCGGCAGCACGTGGGTCTGCTGGTCGTCCAGGTACTGGATGCGGTGCTCGACGCGGCGCAGGAAGGTGTAGGCCGCCGCCAGCGTGTCGGCCGTCTCCTGCGGCATGAGGCCGGCGCGGGCCAGGCGCTGCAGCGCGTCGAGGGTCGGCCGGGTGCGCAGTTCGGGGAACTGGCCGCCGCGCACCACCTGCAGCAGCTGCACGGTGAACTCGATCTCGCGGATGCCGCCGCGCGACAGCTTCACATCGTTGGCCCGCTCGGGCCGGCCGGCGCAGCGGCGCACCGCCTGCTCGCGGATCTGGCGGTGCAGCGTGCGCAGCGCATCGAACACGCTGTAGTCGAGGTAGCGGCGGAAGACGAAGGGCAGCACCACGGTGCGCAGCGCCTGGGCCGAGCCATCGGCGATGACCGATGCGGGCGCCACCACGCGGCTCTTCATCCAGGCGAAGCGCTCCCATTCGCGGCCCTGAACCTGCAGGTATTCCTCGAGCGCATCCACCGACACCACGCTCGGCCCCGAGTTGCCGTTGGGCCGCAGCGCCAGGTCGACGCGGAAGACGAAGCCATGCTCGGTGGTGTCGCCATCCTGGTCGTACAGGTAGATCAGGTCGATGTCGCTCGACACGTTGAGTTCGCGCGCGCCGAGCTTGCCCATGCCGACGACCCAGAACTGCGCGCGGCGGCCGTCCGGCCCCATCGGCGCCCCGTGGCGTGCGTCGAGCTCCGCCGCACTCTCGGTGCAGGCAACGTCGAGCGCGAACTCGGCCAGTTGCGTGACGGCCGTGGTGACGACCGCCAGCGGTGCCTGAGCGTCGCAATCGAGCGTGACGAGCCGTTCCATGACGAGCTGCCGCACGATGCGCAGCGCGTCGGCTGCGCTGTCGCCGCGGGCACGCAGTTGCGCATAGGCCTGGGCCATGGCCGGGCGCAGCGGCGCACCGGCCGGCAGCAGATGCAGCGCGTCGGCATAGCGACGGCGCAGCCGCTGCACGAAGCGCGAATGCGACGACAACCGCAAGGCCGACTGTGGGGTCGTCACAGCAGGCGTGGGATGCGCAAGGGCATCGGTGGGATGGGAACCCGTCGAGAGGCTGGGGGTCATAATTCCTGCACAGCGCGATCCTCAATGAACGACACGGCGACACATCCTTCACGGCTGCTCAAGATCACTGCTGTCTCGGCGAAGTGGCTGCTGGGTCTGCTGGTCGCCGCCTGGCTCCTGTTCGCGGTGTCGGTCGTGGTCCTACACGGCTGGATTGTGCCGCGAATCGGCGACTACCGCGGCTTCGCCGAATCGCAAGCCAGTCGTGTCCTCGGGGTACCCGTGGCGATCGGCGCCCTCAGCGCAAAATCTGGCACCCTGTTCCCGACCTTCGAGCTGCGCGATGTGGTGGTGCGTGACGCCAGCGGGCGCGAGGCGCTGCGGCTTGCGCGCGTGGTGGCCAGCATGTCGCCGCGATCGTTGTGGCGGCTGAGCTTTGTCCAGCTGTACATCCAGAACCCGCAGCTCGACGTGCGGCTCGATGCGCTGGGCAAGCTGCACGTGGCCGGGCTCGACATGTCGGGTCAGACCGGCGGCGACGACACCCGTGCCGCCGACTGGTTCTTCAGCCAGCGCGAGTTCGTGATCGAAGGCGGCACGGTGCGCTGGACCGACGAGCGCCGCCGCGCCGAGCCGCTGCTGCTGACCGACGTGCGCTTCATCGCGCGCAACGGCAGCCGCCGCCACGCCATGCGGCTGGACGCCACGCCACCCGCAGGCTGGGGCGACCGATTCAGCCTGCGCGGCGACTTCCGCCAGCCGCTGCTGTCGGTGCGCCGCGGCAACTGGCAGCGCTGGGCCGGCCAGATGTACGCCGAGCTGCCGCACATCGACGTGCGCCGGCTCGGCAACTACGTGTCGCTCGATGCCCGCATCCGCGACGGCCGCGGCGGCCTGCGCGCCTGGGCCGACGTGCGCGACGGGCAGGTGGTGGGTGGCGCCGCCGACCTCGCGCTCGACCGCATCGACGCATCGCTCGACGCCGGCCTCGATCCGCTGGTGCTGCGTGCCGTCACCGGCCGCGTGGCAGGCCAGATGCAGGATCGGACCTTCGAGTTCTCGACCACGGCGCTGCAGTTCGACACCGCCGACGGATTGCGCTGGCCCGGCGGCAACCTGTGGTTCCAGCACACACCGGTGCAGGGCCGCACGCCCGAGCGCGGCGCCTTCCGTGCCGACCGGCTCGACCTGGCCGCGCTGAGCCTGATCGCCGCACGCCTGCCCCTCGGCGACGCGACGCACAAGGTGCTGGCCGCCTACGCGCCGCGCGGCGTGGTCGAGCACATCGATGCCAGCTGGCAGGGCTCGCTCGGCGACCCGCACCAGTACAAGGCCCGCGGCAGCGTGAGCGCCTTCAGCCTGGCCTCGCAACCCGCGCCCGCGCCGCACACCGGCACGCCTGGGCTGAGCGGCGCGACCATCGGCTTCGACGCCACCCAGGACGGCGGCAAGGCGACGCTCGCCATCGCGCAGGGCGCGCTCGACTTCCCAGGCGTGTTCGAGGACCCGCACATCCCCATCGACCAGCTCTCGGCCCAGCTCCAGTGGAAGCGCAACGGCGACCAGGCGCAGCTGCAGGTGAGCGACCTGCAGTTCGAGAACGCCGACGCTGCCGGCAACGCCCGCGCCACCTGGCACACCAGCGACCCGGCCGTCTCGCGCGGCAAGTCGCGATACCCCGGCGTGCTCGACCTGCAGGGCCAGCTCACCCGCGCCGACGGCACGCGCGTGTTCCGCTACCTGCCGCTGGAAATCCCGCAGCACACGCGGCGCTACGTGCAGGAGAGCGTGACCCGGGGCGTCGCCAGCACGGTCGACTTCCTGGTGCGGGGCGACCTGAACGAAGTCCCATTCCCGAATCCGCGGGACGGCGACTTCCGCATCGCGGCCAAGGTGAGCGACGTGAACTACGCCTACGCGCCGCCGAGCCTGGCCGCGGCCGGCAAGACCCTCGCCTGGCCGGCACTCACCGGCGTGTCGGGCGACCTGATCTTCGAGCGCAACGGCATGCGGGTGCGCAACGCACGGGGCCGCATCGTCGGCGCACCGGGCATCGAGGTGACCCAGGCCAACGTGCAGATCGAGGACATGGCGCACCCTGCGCCGATGCTGGGCGTCGACGCGCGGGCGCGCGGGCCGCTGGGCGAACTGCTCAAGGCCGGTGCACCTCTGACGGGCGAGGTGGCCGCCCCGATCGCGGCAATCCGTGCCACCGGCAACGCCGACTACCAGCTGAAGCTCGACCTGCCGCTCGAGAACATGGAAAAAACAAAGGTGCAGGCCAGCGTCGTGCTCGGCGGCAACGACCTGCAGCTGGCACCGGAAGCGCCCCTCATCGGCCAGGTGCACGGCACCCTGAGCTTCACCGAGAGCGGCTTCCAGCTCTCCGGCGTGCAGGGCCGCTTGGCCGGCGGCGAGACCCGTGTCGAAGGCCGAGGCCGCTACGCCAGCGGGGCACCGTCGGAGATGAGCTTCCGCGCGCAAGGCAACCTCACGGCCGAGGGCCTGCGCGCCATGCGTGAGGTCGCCTGGATGCCGCAGCTGGCGGCCAATGCGGGCGGCGGCACGGCCTACACCGCGACGCTGTCGGTGCGCGACGGCGCACCGGAGTTCTCCGTTTCCAGCAACCTGCAGGGCCTGAGCCTCGACCTGCCGGCGCCACTGGCAAAGCAGGCCGACGCATCGATGCCGCTGCAGATCGACAAGAAGGTGGTGCTGCGCGAAGCCCGTGCCGGCGCCGCGCCGGTGCTGCACGACCGCATCTCGCTCGCGCTCGGCAGCGTCGCTTCGGCCCACTACCTGCGCGACATCGGCGGCGACACGGCGCGGGTGATCAACGGTGCGATCGGTGTGGGGCTGACCGACGGCGAGGCGCCCGTTGCGCCCGCGCGCGGCGTGCAGGCCACGCTGCAGCTCACCGCCTTCGACCTGCCCGCCTGGCAGGCGCTGTTCGGCGAAGCGACCGGACCGGCGGTGGAGACGGGCGGCGGCAGCAGCGGCGCGGCCGAGTCTTCGCCCTACCTGCCGACCACCGTGGCCGTGCGCGCGCAGGCGCTGGACATCGGCGGCGGCCGCACGTTGCACGACGTGGTCCTGGGCGGCTCGCGCGAGGGCGCGCTGTGGCGTGCCAACGTCGACGCCGCCGAGCTGAGCGGCTACATCGAATACCGGCCGGCGCAGGATGGCCGCATCTATGCGCGGTTGTCGCGGCTGAAGATCGCCGCCAGCGAGGCGAAGAACGTCGAGTCGCTGCTCGACGAGCAACCGAGCGCGCTGCCGGCGCTCGACATCGTGGTGGACGACTTCGAGCTACTCGGCCGGCGCCTGGGCCGCGCCGAGATCGATGCGGTCAACCGCGGCGGCGAGCGGCGCGAATGGCGGCTCAACAAGCTGGCCTTCACCATGCCCGAGGCCAGCTTCACCGCGCAGGGCACCTGGTCCGGCACCGAGAGCGCGCAGCGCCGCACGGCGATGGATTTCACGCTCGACATTGCCGACGCCGGCAAGCTGCTCGGGCGCTTCAACATGAAGGACGTGATCCGCCGTGGCCGCGGGAAGCTCGAAGGCTCGGTTGACTGGCGTGGGTCGCCGCTGTCGCTCGACTACCCCAGCCTCGGCGGCCAGGTGCACGTCGACGTGGCGACCGGGCAGTTCCTCAAGGCCGACCCGGGCCTGGCCAAGCTGCTGGGCGTGCTGAGCCTGCAGGCGCTGCCGCGGCGGCTCACGCTCGACTTCCGCGACATCTTCAGCGAGGGCTTCGCCTTCGACTTCGTCCGCGGCGACGCGACCATCGCCAACGGGGTTGCCAGCACCAACAACCTGCAGATGAAGGGCGTGAACGCCGCGGTGCTGATGGACGGCTCGGCCGACATCGCGCACGAGACGCAAAACCTGCGGGTGGTGGTCGTGCCCGAGATCAGCGCCGGCACCGCCGCGCTGGTGGCCACCGCCATCAACCCGCTGATCGGCCTGAGCACCTTCCTCGCGCAGGCGCTGCTGAGCAAGCCACTGGCGGCTGCCGCCACGCAGGAGTTCCAGATCGAGGGCACCTGGACCGACCCGAAGATCACCAAGGTGCCGCGCCGCGCGCTGCCGGCCGCGCGAGACGCGCTGACGAAGGAGATCACGCCATGAAAGTCGCTGCCCTGCAGATGGTCTCGGCCATCGACCGCGAAACCAACCTGGCGCGCGCGCACGCCCTGCTGGCGGAGGCCGCGGCGGCCGGCGCCGAACTGGCGGTGCTGCCCGAGTACTTCTGCATCATGGGCGCGAAGGACACCGACAAGCTCGCGCTGCGCGAGCAGCCGGGCGATGGCGTGATCCAGCGCTTTCTCGCCGATGCAGCGCGCGAATTCGGCCTGTGGATCGTCGGCGGCACGCTGCCGATCGAGGCCGGGGACGACCAGCACGTCTTCAACAGTTCACTGGCCTATGCGCCGACGGGCGACTGCGTCGCGCGCTACGACAAGATCCACCTCTTCTTCTTCGACAACGGCCGCGAGCGCTTCGACGAACGCCGCGTGATCACGCCCGGCAGCGCGCCGGTGCACTTCGACCTGCCCTCGCGCGACGGCCATTCGTGGCGCATCGGGTTGTCGGTCTGCTACGACCTGCGCTTTCCCGAGCTGTACCGCACGCTGTCGAAGCAGGGTGCCGACCTGCTGCTGGTGCCCAGCGCCTTCACCCACACCACCGGCGCCGCGCACTGGGAGTTGCTGTTGCGCGCCCGCGCGGTCGAGAACCTCGCCTGGGTCGTCGCGCCCGCGCAGGGCGGCCAGCACGAGAACGGCCGCCAGACCTGGGGCCAGTCGATGATCGTGGACCCCTGGGGCGCGGTCGTCGCGCAGCAGGCGACGGGCGAAGGCGTGGTGCTGTTCGACGTCGATGCGCAACGCACCGCCGCGTCGCGCGCGCAGCTGCCGGTGCTGTCGCACGTTGTGCTCTAGCCGTTCCAGAGACGTGTCCGCGCCGCCCTTCGACCCTTCCGGCTCCGCCGCGCCGCGCGAGAACCTCGCCACGCGGGTGGCGATCCGCGTCGGCGGCCAGGCTTTCCTGAGCCTGCGCTCGGTGTGGCAGCGCTGGTTCTTGTGGGTGCTGCTGGCAGTGCTGGTGTCGGCACTGCTGGTCACTGTCGTGTGGCTCGCGGGTCGGCACGAGGCCGAGCAGGTGCAGGCCGCGCTGGACCGCGACACGGCCGACGCCGCCGCCGACCTGCGCGCCGGCCTGCAGCGCAATGCACAGAGCCTGCACGCCCTGCACTCCGACGGGCTCGACCCCGAGCGCTGGGCCACCGAATCGACGGCGCTGATGCGCGGCCACCGCGAGTGGCTGCGCCTCGAATGGCGCGACCGCGCCCTGCGCACCGTGGCCGTCGCCGACACGCCCTATCGCGTGCGCCACTTCGACGAGGCCACGCGCAACAGCGCGCAGTCCGACGTCGCGCTCGCCTGCGCCTCGGCCCGCAAGGCCGAAGGCGCCGCCTATTCGCCGAGCCACTACGTCGCGCTGCCCGACAGTGGCGGCATCGAGGTCATGGAGATGTGCCTGCCGACCGAAGGCGGCGACTACCTGATCGTCTCGTACACGCTGCGCGATGTGCTGATCGAGCTGGTTGCGCCGACGCTGCGGCGCGGCCAGGAGGTGTCGCTGACCGAGCCCGACGGCACGCGGCTGGCATCGGTCGGCACCGCGCGACGCAGCGGCAGCCGCGTCTTCAGCACGCAGCAGCTGATCGACCTGCCCGGTGCGGCGCTGGTGCTGCGGGTCGACGGCTGGCGTGCAGCGCCCGACGTGTTCCCCAACCTGCTGACCGGCCTCGTTACGCTCATCTCGATCGCGCTGGTGTC
>CALRYR010000163.1:0-8373 GCA_943372425.1 Variovorax sp. YR752
TGGCCCCGGTCATCGCCGTCCGGGAGCTGTACCTCTCGGGTGCAGAGGGACTGGACCTGGATGCCCTCCAGTCCCAGATCGAGGCATTCGATGCCTGGAACTGGGAGCAGCGTGTCGAAGAGACGCTTCACCGCCTTCACCTCGACCGCGATGCGCGGGTCGGCTCGCTCTCCGGCGGTACGCGCAAACGTGTGGCACTCGCCCAGGCACTGGTGGCTGCCCCGGACGTGCTGCTGCTCGACGAGCCGACCAACCACTTGGACCTTGATTCCATCGAGTGGCTGGAAGAACTGCTGATCGACTTCAAGGGCAGCGTGATCACGATCACCCACGACCGGAGCTTCCTCGACCGGGTGGCCACCCGCATCGTCGAACTGGACCGGGGCAAGCTCAACTCCTACCCCGGCAACTTCGCTCAGTACCTGCTGCAGAAGGAAGAGCAGCTCGCCCAGGAGGCGGTGATCAGCGCCAAGGCCGACAAGCTGCTGGCGCAGGAAGAGATCTGGATCCGCAAGGGCGTGGAGGCCCGCCGCACCCGCAGCCAGAGCCGCATCGGCCGCCTGGAAGCACTGCGCGCCAGCCGCTCTGCGCGGCGCGAGGTGCAGGGCAGCGTCAACATGGACGTCGCCAGCGGCCAGTCGAGCGGCAAGATCGTGGCCGAACTGACCGATGCGACCAAGTCCTTCGGCCCGAAGACCGTGATCCGCAGCTTCAGCGGCACCATCCTGCGCGGCGACAAGATTGGCCTGCTCGGCCCCAACGGCGCGGGCAAGACGACCCTGCTGAAGCTCATCCTCGGCCAGCTCGAGCCCGACAGCGGCAAGGTCCGCCGCGGCACCAACCTGCAAGTGGCCTATTTCGACCAGATGCGCGAAGCGCTGAATCTCGATGCGACGCTGGAGGACTTCATCAGCCCCGGCAGCGAATGGATCGAGATCGGGAAGCAACGCAAGCACGTGAAGAGCTACCTGGGCGACTTCCTCTTCTCCCCCGCCCGTGCCAATTCCCCCGTGCGCTCCCTGAGCGGCGGCGAGCGCAACCGGCTGCTGCTGGCCCGACTCTTCGCGCGGCCGGCCAACGTGCTGGTCCTCGACGAGCCCACCAACGACCTGGACATCGACACGCTCGAGCTGCTCGAGGACCTGCTCCAGAGCTACGACGGCACCGTCTTCCTGGTCAGCCACGACCGGACCTTCCTCGACAACGTGGTGACCAGCACCATCGCCTACGAGGGCGACGGCCATTGGCGTGAGTACGAGGGCAGCGTGCAGGACTGGCTGACCCAGTCCAAGCGTGCGCGCGAGATCGCCGAGCAGCGCGCAGCCGCCGCACCGGCGCCCGCTCCGGCGGCCACGCCGGCACCGCCCGCCGCAGCCGCGCCCCTCCCCACCGGCGCGCGCAAGAAGCTCAGCTACAAGGAGCAACGCGAACTCGAAGCCCTGCCGACCACCATCGCCGCGCTGGAAGAAGAACAGCAGCGCATCGGTGAGACGCTGGCGCTCGACGGTGGCGCCATCTACGCGAGTGACGCGACCCGTGCTGCGGCGCTGGCCGAACGCCACGCCCGCATTGACGAAGAGCTGCTGGCCGCGCTCGAGCGGCAGGAAGCGCTCGGCACAACGCGCTGAAAGCCGGCGCAGCATCGGCCGCCGTCCGACGACGGCCGCATGCAGCGTGCGCTATACACGGCACCTCCACCGCTGGATCCACCGCATGCCGCTCTCCCGTGTCTTCAGTCGCCACCTTCGCACCGGCGCACTGTCGCTCCTGCTTCCTCTGTTCCTCGCGGTGGGCTGCGCCCAGTTGCCCAAGGACGTCGAGCGCCCGGTCTCCAACGCACTTGCCGCACCGGCCGACACCCCGTTGGGCGCGCTGGTGCAACAGCGGCGCGGCGCGGAACGGGCCCGCTTCGACTCGGGCTTCGTGCTTCTCAACGGGCCGGCGGCCGCCTACGGCAGCCGGCTGGCGCTGATCGAGGCGGCCCAGAAGACGCTCGATCTCCAGTACTACGCCATCCATGCCGACGCGAGCACCGGCCGGCTCCTGCGCGGGCTGGTGGACGCGGCCCGCCGCGGTGTGCGCGTGCGGGTGCTGCTCGACGACTTCCACAGCACGGGCCGCAATGCGCTCGTCATGCAACTGGCCTTCGAGCCGAACATCGAGATGCGCATGTTCAATCCGGTGGCGGGCGCGCGTGGCTCGTCCCTGGGCCGCATGCTCAACGCCGCCGGCGATTTCGACCGGGTGCAGCAGCGCATGCACAACAAGCTCTTCATCGCCGACAACGCCATGGGCGTGACCGGCGGGCGCAACCTGGGCGATGCCTATTTCGGGATCGCGCAGACCGGCAACTTCGTCGACGTCGACGTGCTCGCCGCCGGCCCGATCGTCCAGGACATGTCACGCAGCTTCGACAGCTACTGGAACAACGAGCGCGCCTACCCCGTGCAGTCGCTGGTGGAGCACAAGGAACTGCTCAAGATCCGCGACCGGGTCCGTGCCGCCACCGCCGCACAGCGAGAGCGGGCCGACAATCCTGACGGCCCCCAACCGCCCGACGGCGAGACGCGGCCGTCCGATGCCGGGCCGACGGCCGCCCAGCGCGCCGCCGCCTGGGACGAAAAGCCGCTCGACCTGCGCACGGTCACTTTCGTCTGGGCGCCGGCCGTGATGCTGGCGGACAAGCCCGCCAAGATCGCCGCCGAATCGGACGCGTCGCCGGACATGTCGCCCGCCCCCGCGCTGGTGGTGACGAAGGCGCGCAGCGCCGAAGGCGCCCGCCGCCTGTCAGCACTGGAAGACGCCTCGGCGAGCGCGGACGGCGGCGAGACCGTGGTGTCAGGCCTGCTGCAGCTGATCGACCAGGCCCGCCAAGACCTGACCATCATCTCGCCCTACTTCGTTCCCGGCCCGGACATGAAGCGTGCCTTCGCATCCGCCCGCGCGCGCGGCGTGCGGGTGCGCGTGCTGACCAACTCGCTGGCGTCCAACGACGCGCCGATCGCGCACGTCGGCTATGCCCGGCACCGCGAGGAGCTGCTGGCCTTGGGCGTCGAGCTGTACGAAATGCGCAGCGAACAGGCGAGCCTGGGCAGCGCCCTCGGCGCCTCGGGCGCGAGTGCCACCGGCGAATCCCGATCGATGCTGCATTCCAAGGTGCTGGTGATGGACGGCCGGTTGCTGGTGGTCGGCTCGATGAACCTCGACCTGCGCTCGCAGTTGCAGAACACCGAACTCGCCCTGCTGATCCGCAGCACCGAGCTCTCGCGCGCCGCGATCGCGCAGATCGAAAGCGTCATGCAGACCGGCGCCTGGCACGTCGAACAGGTCGACGGTGGCCTCGTCTGGCGTGCACCGCCGGGCAGCGGTCTGGCGGACACCCGCACCGAGCCCGACGCCAGCCTCGGCCTGCGCCTGCTGCTCAAACTCTTCGGCCCGCTCGCGCCCGACGAATTGCTGTAGCGGCGGCTGCGCCGGCGTCAGGCGGCCAGCGCCTGCGTCACGGTGTGGATCAGCAGCCCGACCAGCCCGCCCACCAGCGTGCCGTTGATGCGGATGAACTGCAGGTCGCGGCCGATGTGCCGTTCCAGCTCGTCCGTCATTTCCTGCGCATTCCATTGCGCGACCCGCTCGACGATGTAGCGCCGGATGTCTTCGCGGTAGCGGGCAATGGCCACCGGCGCGGCCTCGGTGATCTGCTCGTTGATCCAGCGGCGAAAGGCCTCGTCCTGCTGCAGCCGCTGGCCCATCGAGCCGGCGAGCACAGCGATGCGCCGGCGAATGGTGGAATCGTCGCGCGCCAGGTCATCGTGCAGCCAGGCCAGCAGCGTGTCCCACAGGCCGCGCAGGTAGTCGGTCAGCGCCGGGTGCGCCAGCAGTTCGGCGCGGATGGCTTCACCCCGAGCGTGGAACTCAGGGTCGGACTTCAGGCGCTCGACGAAGTCCGCCATGAAGCCGTCGAAACGCAGCCGCAGCGGGTGGCCCGGCTCGGCCGCCACGTCGCCGAGCGTGTGCACCAGCGCCGAGACGATCTTGCGCGTCGCGGCACGGGCCGCCACCTGGTCGAGGCCGACGTAGCGCAGCGTCTTGATCTCGCGCGCGATCGCCTCGGTGATGTGCTCCTGCACCGTCTCGCCCTGCATCACCTCGGCCACCTGCCCCAGCACGTCGTCGAGCAGTGCCTGGTGCCGGCCCCCGGCGGTCAGCGCGTCCAGCGCCTGGCCCAGCAGGCGCGACACGTCAACCTGCGCCAGCCCGGCGGCGGCGGCGCGCCCGACGAAGGCGCGCGCCCGCTCGTCGTCGAAGGCGCTCAGGCCGTAGCGCACCGCGGCCACCGCATGCTGGCCGAGGCGCTCGCCGTGCGCCGGGTCGGCCAGCCAGTTCGCCAGGCGCGCCGCCGGATCGAACTCGCGCAGCTTGGCCAGCACCTGCGCGGTGCTCAGGAAGTTGTCGAGGATGAAGCCGGCCAGCTTGGCGCCGATGCGGTCCTTGTTGGCCGGGATGATGGCGGTATGTGGAATCGGCAGGCCCAGCGGATGGCGGAACAGCGCGACCACCGCGAACCAGTCGGCGATGGCGCCGACCATGGCCGCTTCGGCGAAAGCGGCGACATAGCCCCAGGCCGGGTGCCGCGCCTCCAGCGCGTGGGCCACGCCGTACAGCACCGCGGCGCCACACAGCAGGCCGAGCGCGACGCGCTTCATCGCGATCATCGGAACCGGGCGCCGGGTAAGCCGTGGCGGTCGGCAGGCCTCACGACAGGCTGCGCGTCTGGGCCAGTCCGCGCAGGAAGTTCTCGCAGCGCGCCAGCTGTTCGAGCGTGACGTACTCGTCGGGCTGGTGCGCCTGGGTGATGCTGCCGGGGCCGCACACCACGGTCGGGATGCCCGCGCCCTTGAACAGCCCTGCCTCGGTGCCGAAGGCCACCAGCGTGGTGCCCTGCTCGCCCGACAGGCGCTGCGCCAGCTTGGTGATCGGGTCGTTGGCCGAGCCGAGGAAGCTGGGCACCTCGCAGATCGTCTCGAAGCGGAAGCCGGTGTCGGCCGCGACCTTCTTCATCGGCGCCTCGAGCCGGCCGACGTAGGCCAGCACTTCCTTCTGCATCTGTTGCGCGTCAGCCGTCGGCAGGTTGCGGAATTCGTAGCGGAACTCGGCGTCGCGCGGCACCACGTTGTCGGCGATGCCGCCGTGGAACTGGCCGACGCTGGCCGTGCTGAAGGGCACGTCGAAGCCGTCGTACCGCCGCTCGTTCAGCTCGAAGTCCTCGGCCATGTCACGCACCTTGCCGACCACACGGGCCGCCATCTCGATCGCGTTGACCGACTGCGGCGTGAGCGACGAATGCGCCTCCTTGCCACGCACGCAGCAGCGGTACCGGTACACGCCCTTGTGGGCGATGGCCGGCACCATGCTGGTGGGCTCGCCGATGATGCAGGCCATCGGCTGGATGTTCTGCTCCTTCATGTCGGCGATCAGTTCGCGCACACCGAAGCAGCCGACCTCCTCGTCGTAGCTGAAGGCGAAGTGCACCGCGAAGGGCGCGTCGCTTTCCAGGAAGGCCTCGGCATTGGCCAGCGCCACGGCGATGAAGCCCTTCATGTCGGCGGCGCCGCGGCCGTACAGGCGCGGGCTGCCCAGGGCGGCGAGCTCGTCGTGCGGGCCGGCCGGCACCGGACCGCCGCCTTCGGAGGGCCAGTGCTGCACCATGGCCGACAGCGGGTCGATGCTCCAGTCCTGCCCGTCCCAGGGCACCGTGTCGGTGTGGCCCGACAGGATGATGCCGCTGCGCTTGCCCGCGCCGAGCGTCGCGAACAGGTTCGCCTTGGTCTTGTCGGCGTTGTAGGTGAGCCGGCTGCGCACACCCAGCGTGGCGAGCTGGTCGCGCACGAAGCCGATCAGTTCGAGGTTGCTGTTGGCGCTGACGGTGTTCATGCGCACGAGGATCTGGGCCAGCTCGAGGCTGCGGGCGGAGAGGACGAGTGACATGCAGCCATTGTCCCCGGAAGTTCGTGACGGCGGCTTGTCTGGCCGTCTGTCATTCGCACGGTGTAGGCTGGCCCTTCGTTCAATTTCACCTGGGCATGCCATGACGCCTTCCGTCCGCCACCACTCCACCCGCACCGGCCGCCCCGCACCGCGACTGGCGCTCCTGGCCCTCGCCACGCTCGGCCTGGCCGCGTGCACGACGCCGCGCGCGCCGACCGCCCTGCCAACGCTCGACGGCAAGCCGCCGCTGGTGGTCGCGCACCGGGGCGCCTCCGGCCAGCTGCCCGAAGAGACGCTGGAAGCCTACGCCCGCGCCATCGAGCTGGGCGCCGACGTGATCGAGATGGACCTGCTGTCCACCAAGGACGGCGTGCTCGTCACCCGGCACGACCCCAACCTGATGATCAGCACCGACGTGGCGAAACACCCCGAATTCGCGTCGCGCAAGAAGACGATGCAGGTCGATGGCGAGACGCAGACCGGCTGGTTCGTGCAGGACTTCACCCTGGCCGAGCTGCGCACCCTGGGCGCCACCTCAACCGATGCCGAGCGGCCGCAGCAGTTCAACGGCCGCTTCAAGGTGCCGACCTTCCAGGAGGTGGTCGACCTCGCCAAGGCCAAGTCGCGCGAGACAGGCCGCACCATCGCGATCTACCCCGAAACCAAGAACCCGACCTGGTTCCGCGACCTCGGCCTGCCGCTGGAAGACAAGCTGATCGCCATCCTCGAGGCCGCCGGCTGGAACAGCAAGACGGCACCGGTCTACGTGCAGTCCTTCGAGCCGGGCAGCCTGAAGTACATGAAGGCCAAGGGCCTGAAGACGAAGCTGATCCAGCTGATCGACGGCGACGGCATCGACATGCGTACCGGCGCCATGACCTATGCGGTGCCGGTCGACCGGCCCTACGAATGGACCAAGGCCGGCGACCGGCGCAATTTCGACGTGATGGTGACGCCGGCCGGCCTGGCGGAGATCGCCACCTACGCCGACGGCATCGGCCCCTGGAAGCGCTACATCGTGAGCATCAAGGGAACGATCGGCCCGGACGGCAAGCCGGTCGACGTGAACGCCGACGGCAAGATCAACGACGCGGACGCCACCTCGGCCACACCCACGACCCTGGTGGCCGACGCGCATCGGGCGGGCCTCTTCGTGCACCCTTTCACCTTCCGCAACGAGTCGCGCCGGCTGGCCCGCGACTACCAGGGCGACCCGAAGAGCGAGTACACCGCCTTCTACCGCCTGGGCGTCGACGGCGTCTTCACCGATTTCACCGACACCGCCCTGGCGGCGCGGGCCGCCTGGCTGAAGGAAACCGGACGCTGAAGGAAACCGTCCGCTGAGCTCTGGCATGGGCACGGTCTTTGCGGGCTTGTTGGCCCAAGCCTAGACTGTGCCCCATGAAACTCATCGACTCGCTCGTCACCCAGGCTGCCGGCATCGCCTCGATCCGACGCGACCTGCATGCCCACCCCGAACTCTGCTTCCAGGAAGTCCGCACCGCCGACGTCGTCGCGGCCAAGCTGACCGAGTGGGGCATCCCGATCCACCGCGGCCTCGGCACCACCGGCGTGGTCGGCATCGTGAAGAACGGCACCAGCACCCGCGCCATCGGCCTGCGCGCCGACATGGACGCGCTGCCGGTGACCGAACTCAACACCTTCGAGCACGCCAGCAAGCACCAGGGCAAGATGCACGCCTGCGGCCACGACGGCCACACCGCCATGCTGCTGGCGGCCGCCCAGCACCTGGCCAAGCACCGCAATTTCGACGGCACGGTCTACCTGATCTTCCAGCCGGCCGAGGAAGGCGGCGGCGGCGCGCGCGAGATGATCGCGGACGGCCTGTTCGAGAAATTCCCGATGGACGCCGTCTACGGCATGCACAACTGGCCCGGCATGAAGGCCGGCCAGTTCGCGGTGAGCCCGGGTCCGGCGATGGCGTCAAGCAACGAATTCAAGATCACGGTCCGCGGCAAGGGCGGCCATGCCGCGCTGCCGCACACCGGCATCGACCCGGTGCCGGTCGCCTGCGAGATGGTGCAGGCCTTCCAGACCATCCTCACCCGCAACAAGAAGCCGACCGACACCGGCCTGATCTCGGTCACGATGATCCACGCCGGCGAGGCGAGCAACGTCATCCCCGACATCTGCGAGTTGCAGGGCACGGTGCGCACCTTCACGCTCGAGGTGCTCGACCTGATCGAGCGCCGCATGAAGCAGATCGCCGAGCACATCGGCGCGGCGCACGACACCGAGGTCGACTTCTACTTCCACCGCAACTACCCGCCGACCATCAACACCGCCGCCGAAGCCGACTTCGCCCGCGAGGTGATGGCCGGCATCGTCGGCGCCGACAACGTGCTGCCGCAGGAAGCCGCCATGACG
>CALRYR010000164.1:0-8353 GCA_943372425.1 Variovorax sp. YR752
CAGGTCGTGTCGCTGGCGAGCCGGCGCGGCGAGCCCGACGCGAGCGAGCAGACCATCCTGCTGCGCGAGGGCGCCACCGTGCGCCGCCTGACCGCCGTCGTCGTCCCCAAGGCGGCCTGACGCCGCCCGCGGACAGCGATGAACGTCGCGCTGCCGGCGCTGGTCATCTTCCTGCTCGTCCTCCCCGGTTTCGTCTTTCGCAGCCGCTTCAAGCGCGCAGAGCGCACCGCCCTCGACTACGCGCCCTTCGGCCGGGTCGTCGCCGAAGCCGTGCTCTGGGCCTGCCTGCTGCACGGGCTCTGGCTCTTCGGCGCGTGGCTTTTGCTGGGTGAAATTCTTCGCTTCGATCTGCTGCTGGGTCTGCTTTCGTCCAGCCCGGCCACGCAGACCGCCGCCGTGTCCAGTGTCAGTGCGCTGGCCGGGCCGGTTGCACGTTACTTCGGCACGCTGCTGGCCGCGAGCGTCATGGCGCCCACACTGCTGCGTTCGCTGATCACCTGGCGTCGGCTCGACCGGCTCGGCCACTGGTTGGCACCCGTCGCACGCTTCCACGACGCACCCTGGTACTACCTGCTGACCGGCGCTGACTTCGAGCGCGCTGAATTGCCTGACCTGATCAAGGTGGCCGCCGTGGTCGACGTCGCCGGCCAGCCCGTGGTCTACCAGGGCTTCCTCGAAGACTTCTATTTCACGCCCGACGGTGCGCTCGACCGACTGGTGCTGCAGGGCGTCGGCCGCCGGCCGCTCAGCGGCGACAAGGCGCTCGACGCGGCACCGGGTGACCCGGCGGCCGAAGAACGC
Source organism: Variovorax sp. YR752 (assembly GCA_943372425.1). GTDB lineage: Bacteria > Pseudomonadota > Gammaproteobacteria > Burkholderiales > Burkholderiaceae_C > Variovorax. Next base: position 802 of record CALRYR010000164.1, read on the forward strand.
TTCTATCCGGTCGAGGGCGACTACTTCGTGCTGCGCTATGCCGAGGCGATCACGCTGAACATCCAGTACCTGCGGCTGGAAGAAGAGACCGAGCCGGCTCCTCCGGCTGCCTGAACGGGCCCGCACACGCGGGTGGCGTGCACGCCACGTCACCGAAGCGTCACGCCGTCGCCACGTCGCCGACACGCGCATCGATGACGCTACCTTCCCATGCAACGCGACGACGCCTTTCTTCGCGCATGGCGCGACACCACGGCCCTGTCACATGACACGGCCGACGATGCAGTGACGCGTCCGCCGCTGCGCTACCGCACGCTGTGGATCTCCGACCTGCACCTGGGCACGCCCGGTTGCCAGGCCGCCGCGCTGCTCGACTTTCTCAAGCACACCGAGTGCGAGACGCTCTTCCTGGTCGGCGACATCATTGACGGCTGGCAGCTGCGGCGGCAGTGGTACTGGCCGCAGGCGCACAACGACGTGATCCAGAAGCTGCTGCGCAAGGCGCGCAAGGGCACGCGCGTGATCTTCGTGCCGGGCAACCACGACGAGTTCGCACGCAAGTACGTCAACCACGACTTCGGCGGCATCGAAGTGGTGGAGGACTGGGTGCACGAGACCGCCGACGGTCGCAAGCTGTGGGTGATGCACGGCGACCTGTTCGACGGCGTCATCCAGTGCGCCAAGTGGCTGGCCCACGTGGGCGACTCGCTCTACGAATTCACGCTGCGGCTCAACCGCCACCTCAACTCGATGCGCGCCCGCATGGGCCTGCCGTACTGGTCGCTGTCGCAATACCTCAAGCTCAAGGTCAAGCGCGCCGTCAGCTACGTTGGCGACTTCGAGACCGCCGTGGCACGCGAGGCGCGCAAGCGCGGCGTGCAGGGCGTGGTGTGCGGCCACATCCACCACGCCGAGATGCGCGACATCGACGGCATCCTGTACTGCAATGACGGCGACTGGGTCGAGAGCCTGACGGCGCTGGGCGAGAGCGCCGACGGCACGCTCGAGATCGTGCGCTGGGCCGAGCACATGCCTGTGGTCGCACGCGTGCGGCGCGGCGACCGCAAGCGCGCGGTGCCTGCATGAGCGGCGCACGCACGGTCGACCTTGTCTACTTCGACGCTGGCGGCGGCCACCGTGCATCGGCCATCGCGCTGAAAGCCGCCATCGCGCGGGCCAGCTTGCCGTGGACGGTGCGCCTGGTCAACCTGCGCGAAGTGCTCGACCCTGCGCAGCGCTTTCGCCGCATGACGGGCATGGAGCCCGAGGACTACTACAACAAGCGCATCGCCCGCGGCTGGACGGTTGGCCTCGCGCAGGAACTCAAGCTGCTGCAGGCCATGATCCGCTGGTGGCACGCGCCCACCGTGCGCCTGCTGCAGCAGCACTGGCTGGCCACCGAGCCCGACCTCGTCGTCTCGATGATCCCCAACTTCAACCGCGGCCTGCGCGAGTCGCTGGCCAGCGCGCTGCCCGGCGTGCCCTTCGTCACCGTGCTGACCGACCTGGCCGACCACCCGCCGCGCTTCTGGATCGAGAAGGGCATCGACCAGCACGTCGTCTGCGGCTCGGCCCACGCGGTGCAGCAGGCACGCGACGCCGGCCTGCCCACCACGCACATCCACGCCAGTTCCGGCATGCTGCTGCGCGACGACTTCTACGCGCCGCCCCCGGCCGACCGCGCCGCCGAACGCCGCCGCCTGGGCCTCGACCCCGAGCGCCCGACCGGCATCGTGCTGTTCGGCGGGCAGGGCTCCAAGGCCATGCTCGGCATCGCCAGGCGCCTGCCCGACACGCAACTCATCCTCGCTTGCGGCCACAACACCGCGCTGGCGGACGCGCTGCGCGCCTTGCCCGCACGCGCGCCGCGGCTGGTGCTGGGCTTCACGCCCGACGTCGCGCGCACCATGCACCTGGCCGACTTCTTCATCGGCAAGCCCGGCCCCGGCAGCCTGAGCGAAGCGGTGCAGATGCACCTGCCCGTGATCGTCGTGCGCAACCGCTGGACGCTGCCGCAGGAGCGCTACAACGCGCAGTGGGTGCAGGAGAACGGCGTGGGGGTGGTGCTGCCGAGCTTCGCGAAAGTCGACCGCGCGGTGGCGGAATTGGTGCGGGACTTGCCGCGCTACCGGACGGCGACGGAGCGGATGCACAACCGGGCGGTGTTTGAGTTGCCTGGATTTTTGGCGCAAGTGTTGAATCAGTCGGAAGTGCCGAGTGCTGTGCGTCGTGCAATTTCGGCCCGTCGTGACTCAGCATTCATTTAGGCAGTGATTCATTGCAATGCTCCCACGTCCCTATGGAAATTGCCGGGTTCGCGTTCGCTTTACGCTACGCCAGCTACACACACATCTATTGATCGCACAAGTCTTTCGACGAATCCAGACACGATACCCAGGTCCTCCTGAGAAACTGGCCAAGGCGAGATTGGCAGTACTTTCGGTTGCAGGTCGCCCTCGTGAGCGATCTTGTTTCGACGGTCGACTATTGTGGTCAGCTGGCGCTTGATCTGTTTGGCCTGTGCAACTTTGTTCTGTTGGGTAGCACCTTGGTGCAATGCGACCTCATTCCAGAGTTCCGTTGTTGAGCACATCCGAAGGCCATCCGCAATTTTCTCCGGATACTGATAGCTTAGGAATCCAAGTTGCCTGCGTATCTCTAGATCAAATGCAGCGCTAGCCTCACCAGGCGTTGCCGCATGCCGAATTCGATCAACAGTTTCTGTGGTGAGCATGAACCCGCTGTGGGCCGGTGGTTTTGCCAGTGACCCTTCAAAAATGGCCACCATACGCTGGGCGATCAGTTCGTGTACATAAAGGTCCAAGGCACTAACACGGGCTACCCACTCAGCTCGCAATAGCTCATCTGGTTTCAACACGCCCACGACGTTCGCAGCCAGGTAGCCCTGCATAGCTGATAGGTGCGCGCATCGCTCCCAAACTGCCTCAAAGTGATTCCACGGAGTCATTAGCCGCTCATGCAATGATCACCAGGAGCCTGTCTGCGCATTCGCTAAATTTTTTCTCGAAGATCTCCATGTCAGCCTTCGTCTGCGTCCATACCGCTCCTTTTTGCCCATCAACCTGCGCTGCCGTAAGTTCGTAAACGGGTACTTGATGATCTTGAGAGCGTGCGATGAGACTATTGAAGTCCGCGACTTCCAGCAGCCACTGCCAAGGCTCGAAACCGCTCTTGTCTTTGAACGCCACCCGATCGAGCATGTCAGCGCTTTCCAAGGAGGGTACCAGGGTATCTTTTAGACCGGCTTCCAACTTGTCGATCCAGTTCTGAAACGCTTTCGAGGCCTTTCCTAAGCGAGGTCGATACTTCTGCACTATGCCGCCAGCGAACTGGGCGTGTGGCGCAGGAAAGGGGTAGTCGGCCTTGAGCAGGACATCAATGGATCGAGCCGTCGTCGCCCATGCTTGCCAGCGTGGAAGCGCCTTTGCAAGAGAACTGAGCGCCATGGAAGAGAAGTAGTCCGGATGCAGCGGAACTACAAAAAAATCTGACGTTGTCAGAATGTTCTGGTTCAGTGGGCCTAGGCTTGGGCTCATGTCTACCATGACGATATCGGCGTTCATCTTCTCCGCAGTCATATCGAGGAGATAGCGAATGGCGCCAGGCAAATTTCTCAAAGGCAGCAACGAACCACTGAGCTCCTGAGCGACGCCGAGCGTCGTCTCATACTCGGAAATTGCGATGTGCCCAGGCAGAAGGAACAGGTTGGGGTTGCCCTTCACCTCGATGCATTCACAGGCTTGAATGGCGCGAGGCTGAGCCTCGAAAGCTGGAGCTAAGCCGTCTTTAACATTGTTCGGTGGGTTTGACGTATAGATGCCCTCTAGGTCGTCAACGCCCTTGAATCCCATGACCATGCCGGTAAGGTTGCACTGTGGATCGAAGTCCACAAGCAAAACACGCTTCCCCTTTTTTGCGAGCATCCAGCCAAGGTTGAACGCCGTAGTAGTTTTGCTAACGCCACCCTTGTGGTTGAACAGGCAGATTATTTTGTGCATCTCGCGCCTCGCAATGTGGATCAGCCCAGTGTACGGCCCTGCACATTTGACGCGGCGTCAACTTCGAGTTGGCGTGGCGTAGGGTCACAACTCCGGCTAGGCGGCAAGCTTGGCCTTCAGATTCGGCATCTGTGGGTACTTCAATCGCGGCCCAGAAAAGCAAAACGCCCCGCTGGTCATTGACCTGCGGGGCGCTTCTATCTGGTGGCTCTTCACGGATTCGAACCGCGGACCTGTGGATTATGATTCCATCGCTCTAACCGACTGAGCTAAAGAGCCGAGCCCGAGATTATAGCCCGGCCTGCGGCCGGTCCGTCAACTGCCTTTCGGCAACTGGGCCAACTCGTCGCTCACCAGCCGCACGATGAGCTGGTCCAGCGTCTGCACCGAGTAGTTGCTCACGTCGTGCACGGTCTCGCGGCCGGGGCCACTCGCAGGGCGTTCGGCGTCCTTGTAGGTGAGGAAGACGAAGCGCCCGCCGGTGTACTGCGCCATCTGCCGCTGCACGACCTCGCCCTGCTTGTCGAGCCCGCTCGCCCCCACGCTGAAGATCTTGATGCCCTTGCCCAGCGCGGCGAGCATGTCGTCGTCGTACTGCGGGCCGCCGTAGTCGAGGTGCGGCGGCGCGTCGGCCAGCAGCACGACCATGCGGGTGGCGCCGCTGCCGCGCCAGCTCAGGCGGTGCACCGTCTCGTGCAGGGCTTCGTTCATCGCTTCGGGGTAGTCGCCGCCGCCGTTGGCCTGCAGCGCGTTCAGCACGCCCTGGAAGGCGCCGAGGTCGTTGGTGAAGTCGTGGCTGCGCAGCAGAAACTCGTCGCCCTTGTCGCGGTACGCCACCAGGCCGAAGCAGGTGTCGGGGCGGCTGGGCAGTTGCGCAACCTCGTTGGCGATGCTGCGCAGCGTGGTCTTCAGGCGGCCGATCTCGTCGGCCATCGAGCCGGTGGCGTCGATGAGGAAGACGAGGTCGAGCCGCGCCCGCTGCGGGGTGGCGCTGTCGGCCAGCACCACGTCGACGGCGCTCTTCTGGCCGCGGCGCAGGAAGGCGCTGGACTGGCGGCCGTCCTTGCGCACGGCCACTTCGTAGACGGCGCTGCGCGTGGTGTCGACGGCGTCGGGATGCAGCCAGGCGCGGCCACCGGCGTCGGTGCGGGCCCAGAGGGTTGCGCCGTTGGGGGCGGTCACGGCGACTTCGGCGTCGGGCACCACCGTGCCGCGCGCATTGCGCACCTGCAGCAGGTAGCGCTCGCGCACGTCGCGGGCGCGGTGGTTGACCTGCGTGCGTTCGCGGAAGCGCAGGTACTCGCCGAAGTCGGCGTTGTCGTCGACCATGCCGGCGGTCACAGGTAGCGCCTGGGCGGGCGCGGGGCGCTGGCGCGGCGGCGTGGGCAGGATCGCTGCGGACTCGGCGTCGCGCGCGATGGGCGAAGCGGCCACTGGGGCGGGCGGCGGTACGGGCATGGCGTCCGCGCTGGCGCCGGCGTCGGCACGCTTGCTGTGTGCTTCGCGCAGCCGTTCGAGGCGGCCTTCGGCGAGATGGCTGCGCATCGGGTTCGACGCGGGCTGCTGCGGGTCGAGGCCGGGCACCTCACGCGTCTGGATCGGACGCGCGCAATGCGTGGCCGACGGCGCCTGGAAGTTCGGCACCGTGCGCGCCACCGCGTTCGCGGGCCACTGCGTCGACGTGCGTGTGGGCTCCGGCGGCTGCGGCATTGGCTCGGGCCACACGGCGGCGGTGGGCGCGACGCCCGTCGCGTGGCAGGCGCTCAGCAGCAGCTGCGCACACAAAACGGCGATCAGCGCGCGCGGGCGGCGCACGGTGCGTGCGCGGGGTGAGGCGGCGGGGGCAGGGGCTTGGGTCATCGACGACTCCGTGGTGAGGGATGCAGGCTGATACGGCCGGCATCCGCGTGTGGGGTTCGTCACCGAAAAAGAAAATTGAAAGCCGCTAACCCCGATCCCGATCGGCCGCCGTACAAGCTGAGGTGAGAATCTGCCCATGCTTTCCCCCGTGCCTGTCGACGCTGTCGAGCCCGCCGAAGTCCCTGACGTCATGCTCGATGCCATGCCCGACGACCAATTGATGCTGGCCTACGCCGGCGGCGACACCGGTGCCTTCGACGTGCTCTACGCACGCCACGAGGGTGCGCTGTTCCGCTTCGTGCGGCGGCTGCTGGGCCTGCGCCTGGCGGCCGAGGTCGACGAGGTGTTCCAGGAAACCTGGGTGCGCATCATCACGGCGCGCGATTCGTTCTCGCCGCAGGGCGCGGCCTGGCGCACCTGGGCCTTTACCATCGCGCACAACCTGGCCATGGACCGGCTGCGCGCAAGCGGCCGGCAGATGGTCGTGCATGTGCACGACGATGACGACGAAGGGCTCGAGGCCGTCCAGCGTGTGAGCGGCCGGCTGCTCAACGGCCAGGGCCAGCCGGTCGACGCGTCACACCCGTCGGCCGAAGACGAGGCCTTCTGGCGCTCGGCCGGCAAGCGCCTGCTGGCCTGCCTGAACGAACTGCCCGACGACCAGCGCGCCGCCTTCCTGCTGCACCACGAAGACGGCTTCACCGTCGAGGCGATGGCTGCGGCGCTCAATGTCGGCTTCGAGACCGTCCGCAGCCGCCTGCGCTATGGGCTGAAGAAATTGCGCCACTGCATGGAGCGCTATCTGGCGGTGCTGGGGGAGGGCGCATGAGCGATCCCAAGATGCCCGACGACGACTGGGACGATGAGCGCGACGACAACCTCGGCGGCGCCGACGACGGTGCGCTGCACGACCCGCTGCTGCAGCAGGTGCTCGACCACGCGCCCGACCATGCGCTGGCGCCCGACGCGGCGCTGCGCCAGTCCATCCGCGTGCTGGCCCACGAGGCGGTCGCCCCGTCGCTGCCCGCCGGCCCGGTCGGCGCGGAGCGGCCATGGTGGCAGCGGCTGCTCGGCATCGGCGGCGGCGCGGGCTCGCGCATGCCCTGGAATGCCGCCTTCGCAACCGTGCTGGTCGGCGTGCTGGTCACTGTCATGTGGCAGCGCGAGCAGGTGCCTGGCGCCCAACTCGACGCGCCTCAGAAAGAACGCCAGGCCGCACCGTCGGCACCCGTGCCTGCGCCGGCGCCCGCGTCCGCCCCGGAACCCAAACCGGCCGAAGCAGCCCCGCCGCCGCCGCTGCCCAGCGTGCTCGACACCACGCTGGCCGAATCGCGTGCCATCACCGAGGCCGCCAATCGCGCGCTCGACGAGCGCGACCGCGAACGCGAGCGCCAGGCCCGCCAGGCGGCCGCCGACCGTGAGGCCACGATTGCGGCTGACAAGGCGGTCGAGCGTGCCCAGCAGGCGCTGGCGCGTGAAGAGGCGGCCAAGATGAAGGCGGAACCGCCGCTGCCACCGCCCGTGCAGTGGCCGCCGGCCATGCCATCCGCTCCGGCGACACCGTTGGCGCCCGCCACGCCTTCCGCCAACGCGGCAGCGCCCGGTGCGGCGCTGCGTGCCGCGCCGCCTGTCGCATCGGCCGCACCGTCGCGCGCCGCCGGCATCGCGTCGCC